>CAYZZR010000139.1:0-2288 GCA_964482775.1 uncultured Tissierella sp.
CAAAAAACATGTAAAGCTGATTAAATACTACAGGGATATCATATTGTTGTTATAACTTACATCTTTTATTAAACGCTTACGATAAATTTAATAGATAAAACCTCTTACTGCTATCAGAAATGATAGCCGTAAGAGGTTTTCTTGTATTACTTGAGTTTAACTGGTATCCAAATCTCACTATGATAGTTTTCGTCTTGCACACCGTTGGGATATGCTGTTGGATCTTCGTACATCTCGATACAGTACCCTGCCGCAATTTCGTATTCCTTGCAGTTGGGCAGCCACTCGGAATAGATTTGTTTGTTGACTTTCTGCATAACGTCAGGCATCTTACCTTTGCAGGTAAACACTGCCCATGTGAATTTTGGGATTATCTTTGTGATAAAACCATCAGGAACTTCCTTTGAAGCATCATAATTATCTGCAATAAGATATTCAAACTCATTTCCTGTCATGGTCTCATCTGCGTTAATACCGTACATCGGACAAATAGACTTGCCATCTACCATTTGATGAAACTCTGCCCAAAGTGCAGGAACATCCTGCATTGCATTTTCATACTTAAAGGTTCTTTGCAATCCAACAACGGTAAAAGCATCTTTTTCTATAATTTTGTAGTCCATAGAATAGCCTCCTTCTAAAGTGAATTTGACAGAAATCGGCGCAAAGGATTTTATGCCTGCACCATCTTTCCGCACAGCGGTAGGTGTGCAGCCATGAAAACGAGTGAACGCTTTTGTGAAGCTATGCCTAGTTGTGTCTCCATTATCAAAACAATCTCTTGCCATCTGAAATATCTAAACCCATTTCCTTTGCCATGTTTGATTGCTGGAAAGGGTTAATTTTTATAGTTTCACCATCACGGCGGAAGAATGTTCCTGTGCTTTTGAACCAAAAAGTTATATTTGCATTATTGCATTGCTCACGAATATCTGCCACCCAATCATAATCACACTCTCGTGCATCTCGTCCATTTTCACCACTTACAGTAACGTGTTGAACACCATGAAGATATGGCGACAAATCTATCGCTTCCAGTATTGGTGAAACTCCGATGAAACGCCTCTTAATCGGATAAGACAAGAATAGCGGTAAGCGGTAGTCTGCGTGTTTCTGTGTTTCAACCGTGCAGCCAATGTTGATATTATCGTATCCTTCGCCCCAATCGTCAGGGAGCGACACCAAAAAGCGGTCAATTCGTTTTGTTAGAATGAGGAAGTCAATATCCTGCCGTTCTTTAATCATCGCCCACGCTTCTTTGCGCCATTCATCTGCTTCTGGCAAGAAAAAATCGGTAGCAAAGCAAGTAGCAAGGATTTTATCGCCCTTGATATTATACTCACCATTTTTCTTTTTTCGAATAGGCCAGTCAAATTTATCAGTTTTTGTAATAGTATTTTGCCCGTAACGCTTAGCATTCGGACCGTAAAAATAGCAGTTTGTACAGCCGTCACTTACAGGATAACAGCCAGTCCATGGTTCCCAGTTCATAGTCCCTTTCCTTTCCTCATTTTTTAAGTATTCTCTTTATGTAAGCTGAATCTACCAAATTCAGTGTTTCAAATTTTCCTTTATAAAATTTATGTTCATTTAGCCATTCTCCTGCTTCAAAACACTTATCTACCTTTTATTTTTTTTCATTGCCAAACCGTTATGATTATCTCTTCATTTTCGTAAACCTCTGAAAAACACTTTGTATACTCTAATTCGCAACCTATAATTTTCATATCTATTAGCAAAATTAATTCCCATTTCTCTATATTTATTAAAATCCTTACTTCATCATTTGCTTAGAATAAAATCAGTCATCTTAGTCTCATCCCACTCTATTCCATTTGGAGAAATATTTGAATATAAAGTTGTTTTGTCGTCCTTATCAATAACTACCTTTAAATCAAAATTCATTTCCTTTGGCGCTAAATATTCATCATACATCTGTTGATAGTTTTTATTTCCACTTTCTTTTGCAGCTTTGATATATCCTACAGTGTCTGGGTCTTTATCAAAGTTTTTGTGGATTATCTTATAGAAAAATGTAGCCTCTATATCTCCATTATCAACTTCTTCTACATAGTTTGAAATCTGAAAATCCAAAAGCTGGTAATATGGAGAAAAAGCAGCTGTAGATTCTTCTTTCATATATTCACTTATTCTATCATAGTTTTTATTTGCCCTATCCTTCGTTTCTTTTTCAAACCTTATCCACTTCTCATTCATATAAATATCAATGATATTCTCACCTACATACTGATACTCATAGCCATCTCCAAAATTGGATTGGTTATTTT
>CAYZZR010000139.1:2388-5707 GCA_964482775.1 uncultured Tissierella sp.
TAGGTGAGAACTTCATGAACCATGTCCCAAAATCAACATTTGCTACCTCTGGACCACTCTCAACATTAAAATTGATATATTTTATTACCTTATAGCCCAACCCATAATATTCTACTGAGCCGCCATCTTTATGTCTTAATACTGGAATTGCAAAAACAGGTGATTTATTTGCTTTTGCTAATGAAAAATCTGTAATAAAAAAAGTAATCCAAACAATTAATATTGTACAAATAATATATTTTCCCCTTTTTTCCACATAATCTCCTCCAATGCTCCTAATCTATATTTGAAATTATATGGTCTTTTAGAATATCTTTATATTCTTTATCATCAATATTCTTAAGTAACAAAATCATGCAATAGAATATAATCAGGCTGAATATAGGGAACATAATCATCTCTATTATATTCATTGCAACACCCGCAAAATACTGACCTACTATCATGGCTGTTAAGGCAGCTCCCATAGTAAGGCCTTTCATAATTATAACTGAAGAGAGAAGGTAACCAAAAGGTTTTCTCTTAATTAGCAATACTCCAGATAATAGTGCTATAGGTACTATAAATCCTAAGTCTAATCCTTGAATAACAAGGGTTGTATAATGCTCTAACCCCAAAGGTACTGTTCCATTTATTATTGTAGGAATTATTTTGCCCAACCAAAGTAAGCATAATGCTGCAGCAAAGAATATTTGAAACCCACCTAGAAACTTTACTGGAAGCCTTTTATTAAATGCTGAACTTAAATTACTAATATCAATTGACATCATTGATAATGTAAATGCAAAGAAGCTAGCCGACATGAGTATTACATATACAATAAACATTGGATTGTACATCCATAAAAAAACATAGGAAATATATGTATATAAGAAATAGCCTAGTGTTCCTGTAAGTAGTAATCTACCTTTTAAAGAACCCTTAAGCGACATGTATAAAGATATAATTAACAAGGGAATTCCTAATGCTAATGTGACTAAATCCTGAGCTGTGCCCTGTGCTACTACTGATATAGAATCATCAATATATAAACCCCTTCCATTAATATTAATTGTTTCCTCTCTGAAGGATTGGATTTCATAGGCTCCAGGACCAGCATTAGAGAAAATTCCAATTACTGATGAAAATATTGATAATATAACGATACATAATACAAGTAAACTAATTAATCTATTATACTTCATTTAATCCCCTTTCCTAATTCAATGTATTTCCATTAGCTATTCTTAATACTATTTCATTTGAATAAAAGCTAATCAATTTTTCTCTTTGTTCATCAGCAATGTCTTTTTCTATTATGATCTTGAAAATAAGACCTAAGGTTGATACTACAATCATTTGAGCTGTCAATTCAATTGTATTTTCATCTACATTTTTATCCTTATATATCTCTTGTAAGCATTGGTATAGTGCAGATAAAGCTGGCTTTTCTTTTGAAGCACCTTCAAATAATGAAGAGGTATGTTTTAATGCTACTTTTGATTGATTTAATTGGGCTGCCATAAATTCTTCTGGCATATTTAATGCTGCTTTTATATAATTTTGAGTTATTTGTTTCAATTTCTCTTCAGGGGATTTACCTTCCATCTTTGTAGAAGATACTGCTGATACTATTTTTTTATAGCCTCTTTGCATTACAATATTTAATATTTCTTCCTTATCATCAAAATAATGATAAATGATAGAAGGAGAGTATTCAATTTTATTAGCAATTTTTCTAATTGACAACTTATCAAATCCCTCAGAAGTTATGATGTCACTTGCTGCTAAAAGGATAAGTTCCCTCATTTCCTCTATTTCCCGTATTCTTCTTTTTTCTATAGTCATTATTACACTCCTTATTTATCTAACGCCATTCAATAATCGAACACCGTTCAATATCTGTAATATAGCACTAAGTTGGATTATTGTCAACATATCCACTAAAAAAAACATCAAGATTCTCATCTTAATGTCTTGAATTATTCTAAAATTGGATTTTTCTTTGATCTACTTGCAGCTTTTACCGATGCTATGCCCTACTTTTTCTCTCCAAATTTCTCTTAAATCAATACCTTAACAAGTATCGGAATAGTTATCACTGATAATAATGTACTCATTAAAACTATAATCATTGCAAAGTCTTTTTCCTTATTATAAGTTTCTGCAAATATTGAGGTCATAATAGCCGCAGGCATTGAGGCAATTATAATCACTGAATTTAATATTATTGTTCTATCTGCCAGATGTGAAATTAAATATAGGATCATTGGCAATACTATCATCTTAACTATCAAACCATAATATAATCTCCAATCCTTGAAGTTACTTCCAAATCTACTTCGTGAGAATATTACCCCTAGGATAATCATGGATAAGGGTCCTGATATATTTCCTACTGAATTTATACTATTGTATATTATTAGCGGAATCTTTATATCATGTATCATAATAACTAGACCAATTATTACTGCAATAATGGATGGGTTCAATATTGTAGAAACTATTTCTTTTTTTAACTCATTCTTCCCAATATACCCCTTGAATAATATCAATCCATAGGTCCATACGAACAATACAAAGAACATATTAAATATAGACCCATAAATTACTCCTTCAGGTCCATATATGGCATTTAATATTGGAAATCCTATGTATCCAGTATTAGTAAATACATTACCAAAGTGAATTATTGTTTTTTTATCACCCTTTATCGGTAGTAGCAATGCATAGGAGGCAATGATGAGAACAATATAAGCAATAATACTATAGTAAAATCCTTTCACTATATTACTCATAATAGACATATTAAAGGAAAATGAAAAGGATGAGATAACCATAAAAGGTAAAGTAATATTTAATAGAAGTTTTATCAATCCTTCATTTATCTCAGATGTAATGATTCCTTTCTTACTGCCATATACCCCTACAAGCATTATTAAAAATAATGAGATTACTGAATTTAAGACTATATTTACCATATATTCACCTCTTGGTAAAGAATATAATAATATCATTATATTCCATCAAAAGGTTATTGTTATCAGAACCAATAGTTGTAAGATTTTTCATTAATTATGACATGGAGATTACTGTAAGCTAATTTATATTTCATTTAAATAATACCCTCCTAACTAAATAAAAATATTTCAATATATTTCCTATAGTCAATCTTATACTTCTTGTTTTATTTATTGTAATTCTATAAATTCCAGTAAATGTCTATTAAATTAGCTGATACTAATAGTATATTTTTTTTTGCAAATACTAATAAGATAAAATATAAGGAAGGAGATATATTTATGAGTAAAAAGGTAATTATTATTGGTGCTGGAATTGG
>CAYZZR010000140.1:0-5647 GCA_964482775.1 uncultured Tissierella sp.
GTCTTTTAATTATTGAACTTTCCGTATATGAGTAACAAGAAAAGCTACATTAATGATTCTTTAGAAGCTTTTCTTATTTGTCCTCTAATTAATTCAGACACTTTCGCTAATGCTTCATCTACTTTATCTTTATCCTTGCCACCTGCTTGAGCCATATCTGGTCTTCCACCACCACTGCCTCCAGCAATTTTCGCAACTTCTTTTACAATGTTACCAGCATGAATTCCCTTGTTATTCAAGTCCTTAGTAACCATGGAAACAAATGAAACTTTTTCTCCTTGAGTAGATGACAATACTATTACTCCAGATTCAAGTCTATTCTTTATTTCATCACCTAAATTTCTTAATCCTTCCATATCCATGTCATTTGCCTTATAGGTAATTAATGCTATATCGTCTACTAGAACTTTTGATTCAATAATTTCTTGAGCTATATTTGTAGATACTTTAGCTTTTAATTTTTCAATTTCTCTATCCTTTTCCTTTAATTCATCTATCAAGGATTTTGCTTTCTCTGTTAAGCTACTTCTATTTGTTTTTAAAATATGGCATATCTCTTCTCCCTCATTCTCTAGGTTCATTAGATGATCATAAACGCCAAAGCCTGTAATTGCTTCTATTCTTCTAACTCCTGATGCTATTCCTGATTCGGAAAGAATTTTAAACATTCCAATATTAGAAGTATTTTTAACATGAGTACCTCCACATAACTCCTGTGAATATTCACCCATTCTAATTATACGTACTTGGTCCTTGTATTTATCTTCAAATAGACCTACTGCGCCTATTTCTTGTGCTTCCTTTAAAGTAGTTTCAATTGTAGTTACATCCATTGCCTCAAATATTTTCTTATTTACTATCTGCTCGATCTCATTTAAATCTTTTCTTGAAAGACCTTCAAAATGAGTGAAGTCAAATCTTAATCTGTTTGGCATTACAATTGAACCAGCTTGTTTTACATGATCCCCTACTACTTCTTTTAAGGCTTTATGAAGCAGATGTGTAGCAGAGTGATTTCTTCTAAGAGAGTCTCTTCTAAAGACATCTACATGGGCTTTTACTAAATCATCCATTTTAGCAGTACCTTCAATGATCCTAACCAAATGTAAAGTAAGTCCATCCTTAGTTTTTTTAGTATCAACTACTTGAGCTTTAAAATCAGATCCATTAATTTCTCCAAAATCTCCAACTTGACCGCCTGATTCTCCATAGAAAGGAGTTTCATCTAGAATTAAAATACCTTCTTCTGGGCTCGTCAATTCATTGATTATAGCACTTTCTTTAAACAATCCAATTATCTTAGCATCTAAATTAGTAACTTCATATCCCTTGAATACAGTAGATAAACTTTTATACATGTCATTTTCATGGCTATTTGCCCAACCACTATCCCCTTCTTCACGAGCTAGTCTAGCTCTAGTCTTTTGAGCTTCCATATTTAAATTGAAGTCTTCTTCATTTAAAGTTAATTTCTTTTCTATAAGAATCTCTTTTGTTAAGTCAAGAGGAAATCCAAAGGTATCATAAAGCTTAAATGCTTTATCCCCACTCAATACAGTTTCATTTCTTTCATTCATCTCATCAATATAGCTATCTAATATAGCAATGCCTTGATCAATTGTTTCTTGGAATTTCTCTTCTTCAGCTCTAATGATTCTCTTGATTTGTTCTTCTTTTTCTTTTAATTCCTTATATTCAATTGACCATGAATCAATAACAACTGCAACAACTTCTGTTAAGAAGCTTTTTTCTACCCCTAGAAGTTTCCCATGTCTAGCTGCTCTTCTAATCAATCTCCTAAGCACATAGCCTCTTCCTTCGTTACTAGGCAATACTCCGTCTGAAACCAAAAAAGTCATAGCTCTAGCATGATCTGTAATTACTCTTACGGAAATATCATGATCCTTCTTGCTACCGTATTTATACTTGCTTACCCTTTCGACCGTCTTTAATATATGATTGATAGCACCTATTTCAAATATGTTATCTGCACCTTCCATTATAGATGCAATTCTTTCAAGACCCATGCCAGTATCTATATTAGGATGAGATAAAGGATGGTATACACCTTGTTCATCCTTGTCAAATTGTGTAAATACTAAATTCCATACTTCTAGGAATCTGTCACAGTCACAACCTGGTTTACAATCTTCATCACCACAACCAAATTCTACACCACGGTCTACATATATCTCGGAGCAAGGTCCAGATGGCCCAACTTCAAGTTCCCAAAAATTATCTTTCTTTCCTAGACGTACTATTCTCTCTTGAGGAACCCCTATCATTTTATTCCAAAGTTCATATGCCTCATCATCATCTAAATATACAGTAACCCAAAGATCATCAGGGTTAATTTCTAGATTTACTGTTAAAAACTCCCACGCCCATGAAATAGCTTCTTTCTTAAAATAATCTCCAAAGGAAAAGTTACCTAACATTTCAAAAAAAGTAGCATGCCTAGCTGTCTTTCCTACATTATCGATATCACCAGTACGAATACACTTTTGACATGTAGACATTCTGCTGCTAGGAGGTGTGGCTTCTCCAGTAAAATATTTCTTAATTGGGGCCATGCCTGCTCCAATTAGTAAAAGAGATTTATCATTATTTGGTACAAGGGAAAAGCTAGGCGCCACTAAATGTTCTTTTCCTCTAAAAAATTCTAAGTATTCTTTTCTGATTTCATGTAGCCCAATTTTTTTCATTATTACACCTCATATTCTTAATTCGAAAAATCCTCCATTTTATAGGAGGTTTCGCTTATATTGATATTCTAAATTAATATGAATTGTTTGTCAATTAGCTTTAGTTAAAGCATCTCTTCAGGAGGTTTATTTAACTTTTTCCTTATAAATTCAAAAAATATCTTGGAAATGGCTACGAAAGGCACGGAAAGTATCATTCCAGCTACTCCAAAAAGTCCACCACCTACTAATATTGATAAAAGTACTACTAGCGGATGTATACCTGTGGAATCTCCTAGAATCTTTGGTCCTAATAAATTGTTTTCAGCCCATTGAATCAATACAAAAAAAATCGCTACCCAAAATGCTTTAATCGGGCTTGCCATAAAAGCAAACACCACTGCTGGAATAAATCCTATGAATGGCCCTATATAAGGTATTATATCAGCAATTGCAGTTATAAAGCCTATAACCATTGCAAAGTCTACTCCCATAAATAATAAGAATATAGTAGTTACAATGCCAACGCTTATGGCCATAATTAACCTTCCACGAATGAAGTTTGATACTGAGCTATCAATTTCATGTGCAAGACCTATGACATCATCACGATATCTAAGCGGAATAAAATCCTTTAATTTTTTCTTAAAAACATCTTTATCAACTAAAAAATAAAAAGTCAAAATTGGAGTAAGTATATAGGTAATAATCTTCGATAAGGAATTTATAAGTGCCTGCACAAAGTTTCTTAAGCCATTTCCAATTGAATCTTCTATCTTTGCTATATTAGTAAGAATAGCTGACTCTACTCCCTGAAATATGGGCGGTAAATCTCCCAATGATTCATTGTAGGTAGAGTATATTCTATCTACAAAAGCCTTAATGTTATTAAAATAATATGGCATATTGTTTATAAGCTTTCTTATTTCTCTACTTGAACTAGGAACCACAAGAAAAGCTAAAATAAAAACAATTCCAAGTATTATAAGGTATATGGTTATAACAGCATAGGATCGTTTCATTCCCTTACTTTGAAAGTACCCGACTAAAGGATTTAGAATATATGCTATAATCGCAGATAAAACAATGGTAAAAAATAAATCTGATAAAATATTATATCTTTTAAATAAAGAAAAGAGAATGTAAAGAAAAAGTATTCCTCCAAGCATAGGTAATACTTTACGGTTACTAATTTTTATTCTTTTTCTATCTGGAACATAATTGTTCCCAATATTAATCAGATAATAAACTATCAAACATAAAAGAACAATTGATAAAATCCAACTAATCTTGGTAAAAAAATCTGCAATAGTAGTTGCCATATTATTCACCTCAAATAGATCCTTAAGTGTTTTTTCGCACTTGCTTGTATTTAAAAGAAAATGAAGGCATAAGCCTTCATTAATCTTCTATTTCAAGATGGTGATCATCATCTTCATCAAAGTTTACATCCTCTAAGCCTTCAATTTTAACATTATGTTTCTTTGAATAATCTAATAAAGCTGACTTAATAGCTTGCTCTGCTAATACAGAGCAATGCATCTTAACTGGTGGTAAGCCATCAAGCGCCTCTGCAACAGCTTTATTTGTCAATCCCATAGCTTCTTCTATAGTCTTCCCCTTTATTAATTCTGTAGCCATACTTGATGAAGCAATTGCGGAACCACAACCAAATGTCTTAAACTTTACATCATCTATGATTCCATCCTCAATCTTTAAGTACATCTTCATAATATCTCCACATTTGGCATTGCCTACTTCACCAACGCCATCTGCATCAAGTATTTCTCCTACATTTCTTGGATTTTTAAAGTGCTCCATAACCATTTCTGAATACATTTATTTGACCTCCGCAATCTTTTCGTATAGTGGTGACATATTTCTAAGTCTATCTACAATCTCAATTAACTTCTCTACAACATAATCTACTTCTTCTTCTGTATTAAAGCTACCAAGTGATAATCTCAATGAACCATGAGCAATCCCATGTGGTAATCCTATTGCAAGTAAAACATGTGATGGATCCAATGACCCTGATGTACAGGCAGAACCGCTTGAAGCAGCTACGCCTTCCATATCAAGACTCAACAACAATGATTCTCCTTCTATAAATTCAAAACAGAAGTTCACATTTCCTGGCAATCTCTTTGTTCTATGACCATTTAATCTTATATATTTAAAGTTTTCTTCAATCTTTGTTATCAATCTTTCACGAAGATTTATTAACTTAGCATTGTTTACTTCTAAATTTTCATCAGCAAGCTCTATAGCCTTTCCAAGTCCAACAATTCCTGGTACATTTTCAGTGCCAGCTCTTTTAGTTCTCTCTTGGGCTCCACCTTCAATTAAATTTTCAAGTTTTGTTCCTTGTTTTATATATAAGGCGCCAATACCTTTTGGACCATATATTTTGTGTCCTGAAAGGGATAATAAATCAATGTTCATATCATTAACATCTATCTTTACACTTCCAACTGCTTGGACTGCGTCAGTATGGAAATATATCTTTCTTTCTTTAGCTATTTGACCAATCTCTTTAATAGGTTGAATTGTACCAATTTCATTGTTAGCAAACATAATTGTAATTAGAATAGTTTTATCAGTTATTGCATTTTTTAATTCTTCTAAATCGATTAATCCTGTTTCATCAACATTTAAATAAGTCACATCAAAACCATTTTTTTCTAAGTAACTGCAAGTATGTAATACTGCATGATGTTCTATTTTTGTTGTTATGATATGATTACCCTTTTCTTTATTCTTTAAGGCAATTCCTTTTATGGCCCAATTGTCTGATTCAGAACCACCAGCTGTAAAATAAATCTCTTTTTTATCTGCTCCTAAAGCATTAGCAACTTGTTCTCTAGCCTTCTCAACAGCAACCTTAGATGCTGAGCCTAATGTATAGATACTTGAAGGATTGCCATAGTTTTCTGAGAAATAAGGCATCATCTCATCTAATA
>CAYZZR010000141.1:0-5615 GCA_964482775.1 uncultured Tissierella sp.
TTATGCCTTCAGATAATATGTACTTAGCCCTTGGAAATTCTACATTAATACCAATAATTTAAAGTATACGTTTTCCTGAAGCGTATACTACCATACCAGATATAGTATGATAATTCTTATTGTAGAAGCCTCGCTAGTTAATCCTTAAAATAATGAGGATATTTTTCCTTTAATTCAACTTGCTCAAATATTAATTTTTGAATGTGATTGCTAATTATCTTCTGTCCCATTTCTTCATCATGATTTCTAATACTTTCTAAAATCTGTATATGTTGATTTATGACATCTTTCCAATTGATATCTGCAATAAATGTGAGCATACGAACACGTTTATGTTCAGCATTTATCTGCTGTATAAAGGTCCATGTTCTTTCTTTATTGCATCCTTCAAATATGGTTTTATGAAACTCCTCATCCATTTCAAGAAATGCAAAGAATTCTCTTTTTTCTACAAACTTTTTTTGTGTATTGATATTATCTTGAAGTACATCTAATAGCTCAACTGGAAACTTTTCTGTAGCAATCTTTAAAATAGATTTTTCTAAGCTTTCCCTAATAAATCTAGCATCTTCAACCATCCCTAAATCTATATATGAAATATAGGTGCCTCTCTGAGGAAGAGCATATAGTAATCCTTCCTTGGCTAATTTAATAAAAGCCTCTCTAACAGGAGTTCTACTCACATTTAAAAGATCAGAAATCTCCTGCTCACTTACCCTAGTTCCAGGAGCCATGTTAAGATTGATTATATTTCTTTTAATGATCTCGTATACATAATCACCAACTGATGTGCCATCTTTTTGTTTTATTATCTCTAAATTCATATATTCACATCCTATATGGATTTACTACTTTTTACTATCCTTCACTACCATACTACCATACCAAAATATTTGTTGTCAACTCAAAGATGGAATATATCTCAAGTTAAGACTACTTTACTATATATTGAAATCAAAGTAGCTATTTGCATTGTTATAGCAAATGTCCTCTACCATATTTTTTAATAGATCCATATCATTTGGAGCTTCACCATTTTCTACCCACTCACCTAGCAAGTTGCATAGTATTCTTCTGAAATACTCATGTCTTGTATAGGAAATAAAGCTTCTAGAATCAGTGACCATGCCTACAAATCTACTCAATAATCCCATATTGGATAAAGCCACCATTTGCCTAATCATTCCATCCTTTTGATCGTTAAACCACCAACCAGATCCAAATTGTACTTTTCCTGGCAACCCTCCTTGGAAGGAACCAATCATAGTAGCAAGTACTTCATTGTCTCTCGGATTTAAGCAGTATAAAATTGTTTTTGGTAGCTGATCTGTTGTATCCAATGCATCTAAGAATTTTGCTAAAGCATCTGCAAAATTATAATCACCAATAGTATCAAATCCTGTATCAGGACCCAGTACTCTCATCATTCTACTATTTACATTTCGAATTGTACCTATATGCAGCTGCATAACCCATCCTAGTTTAGCATATTCTCTTCCCAAGCTTATCATTACATATGTCTTATATTTTCTAATGTCAGAATCAGTCAATTCTTCATTGTTCAGTGCCTTCGTAAAAATGGTATTGATTTCTTCATAAGTACCATCTTCAAATACTATTGGATCCATGGCATGATCAGATGCCTTACATCCTAAGGAATCAAAGTATAAAATACGCTCTCTTAATGCTTCTTCTAAAACCTCTAGGCTCTTGATTTCTTTACCAACTACATGACCTAGATTTTTAATCCACTCTATAAAGCCTTCCTTGTTAAGATTAATAGCCTTGTCAGGTCTAAATGCAGGAAACACTTTTACATCCATGGTCTGATCATCTAGAATCTCTTTATGATACTCTAATGAGTCTATTGGATCATCTGTAGTACATAGAACCTTTACTTTAGATTTTTTGATCAATTCCCTAGCTGTAAATTCCTCTTTTTGTAGAAGTTCATTGCACTTGTCCCAAATAGATTCTGCAGATTCTGGATTTAATAGTGTATCTATGCCAAAATATCTTTGAAGCTCTAAATGGGTCCAATGATACAGTGGATTTCCAATTGTATATGGGACAGTCTCAGCCCATTTAAGGAACTTGTCCTTGTCCTCGGCATCCCCAGTTATATACTTTTCGTCAACTCCATTGCTTCTCATTGCTTTCCATTTGTAATGATCTCCACCAAGCCAAATTTCGGTTATATTTCTATAACGCTTGTTTTCTGCGATTTCTTTGGGGCTTAAATGGCAATGATAATCAATAATCGGCATTTCTTTTGCATAATCATGATACAGTTTAATAGCTGTTTCATTTCTTAACAAAAAATTTTCATCCATAAATTTCCTCACTCTTTCCCCTCCTCCATATGAATTTTTTATCATTTGTGCGTACCATGGTAGTATATTAGAATACTATGCCTACATAATAGCACATCATGAAAACGATATCAATAGGTTTTTCTTAAATTTCTAATCGAATTTTAATCTTTGTCTAAGCTTTCTTTAATTATGCTAGGTTATTATATAGTTACAGAAAACAAATAAAAATTAAATGGAGGTAACAAAATGGGAATTACTCTTGAACAAATTGACATTCTTAGAAAAAGAGCTAATGTAAACTATAAAGAAGCAAAGGAAGCTTTAGAAAAATTTGACGGAGATATGGTTGAAGCTTTAGCATATTTCGAGGAAGAAGAAAAGATAAAACCTGAAAAGAATATTTCAAATTCATCCTTTTACAAGGATTCAAAGAACTTTCTATCAAAATTAAACAATATCAACTTTGTAGTCTCTAAGGATGGAAAAACAGTATTGAATATTTCTTCTCTACTAGCATTAATAATTGGTATATTTACTTTCCCAATTTCTTTGGCTATCATAGTTTTGCTTGTAGTTACACATCATAAGATAAGGTTAGAGAAAAGCAATGGCGAGGAATGTGGCATAAACGACAAAATAGATAAATTATCCAAGGACTTTACTTCTGCAACTGACAAGATAGTAAATGAATTCAAAGAATAATATCACCCATAAATAAGGTCTGCTGATTTTTCAGCAGACTTTATACTATTTTAAAACAGTAAAAAATAGTATAATCCTATTAAGGGAGTGATCGTGTGGATAGTAAGAGAATCTTAATTATAGAGGATGAAATTAAAATAAGTAGATTCCTTGAATTAGAGCTTAAACATGAAGGTTATACTGTTGATACTGAACATAATGGTAGAGCAGGATTAGAAAAGGCTCTTTGTGAAGAATATGACTTAATCCTATTGGATATAATGCTTCCCTTGCTCAATGGAATGGAAGTACTTAGAAGATTGAGATCAACATCACAGGTTCCTGTTATAATGCTTACTGCCAAAGATGACGTATTAGATAAGGTTATGGGTCTTGATCTAGGCGCAGATGATTATATTACAAAGCCCTTTGCAATAGAGGAGTTATTGGCCAGAATAAGGGTAATCTTTAAACGAAGAGGTCATACGCTTACTGAATCAAATATTTATAAAATCGGAAATTTAATCCTTGATGCAGATAAATATTCCTTAAGCTATAAAGATAACATAATCGAGCTAACTAAAAAGGAGTTTGATTTACTTAAATACCTTATGATAAACAAAGGATTGGTACTTACTAGAGACAATATTATGGAGAATGTTTGGGGATATGACTATATTGGTGATACTAATATAGTTGATGTATATATAAGCTATCTTAGAAATAAAATTGATGACAAATACAAGAAGAAGTTTATACATACGGTTCGAGGAGTGGGGTATCAATTAAGAGATGAATAAAACATATTTAAAGTTGATCTTTCAACTTTTAATTAAAATCATGAAAAGAATGTTGCTAATTTTTATAAGTATAATTAAATACTTATTTGACATAATGATTGGGCGTTTGGAGAACATTAAAAATAACATTAGATTTTCTCTTACAAAAAAGTTAACACTAAGCTATATCTTTATTTTTATACTTGTTTCTATTATAACAAATATAGTTATTATACTAGGCTTTTACTATTATATTGGTCAGTATTTATATAGTGATTACTCGCCAATTCTAATGGTAATACTGGCAATATCAAATGTCTCAGGTTTAGTCCTTATAATTTTTATTGGATCTAAATCCAGTAAGAAAATACTTGCTCCTATAGATTCTATGACAAAGATGGTACAGGAAATAACTATCAATGATTTAGACAAAAGATTGGATGTAAAGGGATCAAAAAATGAATTAAAGGACCTGGCTTTAACCTTTAACGAAACTCTAAACAGACTTCAGGAATCCATAGACAAGCAGAATCAGTTTGTATCTGATGCCTCTCATGAGCTTAGGACTCCTATTGCTGTAATTCAAGGGTATGCAAATATGCTTGATAGATGGGGCAAACTGGATAAAGAAGTCCTTGATGAATCAATTGATGCCATAAAAAACGAATCAGAAAGCATGAAAAACTTGGTTGAAAGCTTGCTATTCTTAGCTAGGGGAGATAAGCACACTCAGAAAGTAGAAAAAAAAGATTTCTCTCTTAATTCTCTTATAGAAGAAGTAATAACAGAAACCAAGTTAATTGATGATAATCATATAATAACAATAGAAAAAAACGAAGTAATCACCATAAATGCTGATAGAGGACTTATCAAAGAAGCCTTAAGGGTATTCCTAGACAATAGCATAAAATATACTCCTGCAGGTGGCAATATAAAATTAAGCTCTTTTGTAGAAAATAAAAAAGTTACACTTGTAATAGAAGATACAGGTATGGGAATTGCAAAGGAGCATCTTCCTCATATATTTGATAGATTCTATAGAACTGATAAGTCAAGAACTAGGGAAAGTGGTGGAACAGGCCTTGGATTATCCATAGCTAAATGGATTATAGATAATCATTCAGGCACTATCTCCATAGATAGTAAAATTGATGAAGGAACTAAGATTACAATAAAGTTTTAGGACAGCTTTTAGCTGTCCTAACTTGTTTTATGCTTTTTAATATCTATTATTGTGAACCTTTGAGAAGTCTAAAGATTTAACATCATAGGGTTCTTTGATTTCGTCTTTATATCCAATTGCCATAATACTCAACACACCATACTTTTCAGGAATGTTTAACAATTCTCTAACTTCTTCCTCTGAGTTCTTCCTATCACTTTGTCTCTTTCTCATTTGAATCCAGACTGAGCCTAATCCCAGGTTTGTGGCTGCTAACTGCATCAATGTTGCTGCTATTGAAGCATCTTCAATCCATACATCGCTTAACTCACTGTCAGCTATTACAACTATTGCACAAGGTGCAGTATCCAAGGCAACAGCGCCTTTGCTTTTACACGTTTTTAACTTTTCTATAGTTTCCTTATCATCAACAACTATGAATTCAACTGGCTTTTTATCTTTTGATGATGGAGCTAAAAGTGTTGCTTGTAACAATTGTTCGATAATTGAATTATCAACTTTTTCTTCTTTAAACTTTCTTATGGACCTTCTGTTTTTTAATATTTCCAAAATTTCATAACCCATTATATCCCTCCATTTAAGTTTCATAGGTTTTATTATATTCTATTATATCTAACTTTATCGATTAAATCTTCTACTTTTACTTTTATTAAATCC
>CAYZZR010000142.1:0-5565 GCA_964482775.1 uncultured Tissierella sp.
AATCTTGTATCAGATTGCAGCCACTTTAATGGAAAAAGAAACTATAGATAAGGATGAGTTAGAAAAAATATATAACAAATACAAAAAGTCCTATATACTTGCAACATAAAAAGAGAGCCAAGGCTCTCTTTTTATTAACTGTTAATTTGATTTATCATTATTTTCATCTAGTATTTTTTCAACAAAAGCCTCTACACTCATTTGACCTTGGTCTCCATCGTCTCTTTTCCTTACTGAAACCAGTCTTCCTTCAACTTCCTTTTCTCCAACTACTAGCATATAAGGAAGTCTATTTAGCTGAGCTTCTCTTATCTTAAAACCTATTTTCTCAGCTCTTGCATCAATTTCTGCTCTGATACCCTTTCCTTTTAATTCCGCCAATAATTCATAAGCATAATCATTGAACTTATCTGAAATAGGTAAAATAGTTACTTGCGAAGGTGCTAACCAAACAGGGAATTTCCCTGCATAATGCTCAATCAATATACCCATAAATCTTTCCATACTACCATATATAGTTCTATGAAGCATTACAGGTCTCTTTTTCTCATTGTCCTTATCTATATAGGATATATCAAATTTTTCAGGCATTTGGAAGTCCAGCTGTATAGTCCCACACTGCCAAGTTCTACCTATAGCATCCTCTAATTGGAAGTCTATCTTAGGTCCGTAGAAAGCTCCGTCCCCTTCATTTACTCTATAATCGATTTCCTTCTCATTAAGCGCTTCAATCAACCCATTTGTAGCTAACTCCCACTGTTCTTCACTTCCCATAGAATTTTCTGGTCTTGTAGATAATTCTACATGGTATTTAAAGCCAAATGTTCTATACATTTTATCAGCTAAATTGATTACGCCTATCAATTCCTCTTTAATTTGTGATGGTAATACAAATAGATGAGCATCATCTTGGGTAAAGGACCTTACCCTCATAAGACCATGTAGGGCGCCAGACAATTCATGTCTATGAACTAATCCTAGCTCAGCCCATCTTAATGGTAAATCTCTATAGCTATACATATCAGATTTATAAACCAATATTGAACCAGGACAGTTCATTGGTTTAATAGCATAGTCCTCATCATCAATATTTGTAAAATACATATTTTCCTTATAGTGATCCCAGTGACCGGATTGATGCCATAATTCTTCATTTAAAATTAATGGAGTTTTAATCTCATCATATCCAGCTTTATTGTGTTCATCTCTCCAGTAGCTCTCCAGTAAATTCCTCAAAACCATTCCCTTAGGATGGAAGAATGGGAATCCTGGCCCCTCTTCATGAATACTAAATAGATTTAATTCCTTGCCTAATTTTCTATGATCTCTTTTCTTAGCTTCTTCTAATCTGTTTAAATACTCTTCTAAGTCCTTCTTCTTCTCATAAGTTGTTCCATATATTCTTTGAAGCATCTTGTTCTTCTCGTCTCCACGCCAATAAGCCCCTGCTATACTCATAAGCTTAATAGCCTTTACCTTCTTTACATCGTAAAGATGTGGTCCTGCACAAAGGTCTGTGAAATCCCCTAATTTGTAAAATGATATTACTTCATCAGGAGGTAGGTTTTCAATCAAATCAACCTTATATACCTCTCCCTTTTCACTAAAATACTTTAAGGCTTCATCCTTTGGCATTTCATATCTTTCTAGATTGTATCCCTCTTTAACTATCTTGGACATCTCATCTTCAACTTTTTCTAAATCCTCTGGAGTAAATCTATGGTCTGTATCAAAGTCATAATAAAAACCATTGTCGATTGCAGGTCCTATAGCAAATTTAACATCAGGAAATAATCTTTGAACAGCTAAAGCCATAATATGCGCTGATGTATGCCAAAATATTTTTTTTCCTTCAGCATCATCAAATTTAACTACTCTAAATGTTGAATCATCTTCTATTGTTTCTTGCATACCTCTAATATCATCATTTACCACTGCGCCTAATGCAACTCTTGCCAATCCTTCTGATATGTCCTTTGTTACATCAAATACTTTTACGCCCTGTTCATATTCTCTAATTGAGCCATCTGGTAATGTCACTTTTATCATAATTATCCACCTCACGCTTTCCTTAAATTAAAAAAACCTTTCACCCCTACATATACTGTAGGGACGAAAGGTCGTGGTTCCACCCTAATTACTTCTCAAAATATATAACGTTTAAAAACGGATATCCTTTACTCGGATTCAGCTTAGGGTTAGTTTTCAGATATTCTTAATATAAGGAGACTTCCACCCTCGATCTCCTCTCTCTGTAAATAAGTTATAACTTACTCTTCCCATCATTGCCATAAATATTTAATTATCTAATATTTTATATTTCATAATGATCTTTGTCAAGACCTTACCTATTTATACCTAAAATTATCTATTTCAAACAATTTAGAATCTCATCCATAGAAATAGTTTTTTGTTCTCCCGTTTTCATATTTCTAAATGAGTACTCATCTTTCTCTACTTCATCTTTACCAGCAACTATTACATAAGGTATATTTAATTTATCTGCATAGGTAAACTTCTTTCCAATTTTACCATCTTCAAAATACACTTGAGTAAATACACCATTATCTCGTAAGGTTTTTGAGGCTTTAATCGCATAGTCCATAAAGCCATCCATAGGAATAATCATTACCTTAGTCAAGGAATAGTCAGTGCTTTTGATGATTCCAGCCTCAGTCAGTTGATAAAACAATCTCGTTAGTCCAATGGATATACCAACTCCAGGAAGCTTTTGCTTTGTGTAGTATGTAGCCAAATCATCATATCTACCACCAGAACAAACACTTCCAATACCAGGGTAATTATTTAGAAGAGTTTCATAAACAGTTCCTGTATAATAGTCTAGACCCCTAGCAATAGTCAAATCCAAGGCAAAATTAGCTTCAGGTACACCAAACAATCTAATGTATTCAACAGTCTTTTCAAGTTCATTTACACCTTCAACAAATAACTCTTCCTCAATGCCCAACTCTTTTAGGCTCGCAACTACTTCATCGTTACTTCCTTTAATAGAAATAAATTCTAAAATCGAATCAATATTATCTAGAGATATGCCTAAGTCCCCTAATTCTTCCTTAACCTTATCTACACCAATCTTTTCTAATTTATCAACAGTTCTCAAAACACCAGTTGAATCACTTATTCCTAGACTTCTAAAGAATCCAGATAAAACCTTTCTATTATTGATCCTAATCGTAAAGGAATCAAATCCTAAATCCTTGAAGGTCGAATAAATAACGCTAGGAATTTCAGCATCATTTATTATATCTAGGCTACCATTACCTATTATGTCAATATCCGCTTGATAAAATTCTCTAAATCTTCCTTTTTGGTTTCTCTCTCCCCTATAAACCTTGCCAATGTGGTATCTTCTGTACGGAAAACTCAACTCAGAGTAATATTGAGCAACATATCTAGCCAATGGTACAGTAAGGTCGAATCTCAATGACATATCTGTATCGCCCTTGACTACCTTATAAATCTGCTTCTCAGTCTCTCCGCCACCCTTGGCTAATAAAACTTCCGTTTTTTCTATTATTGGGGTATCAATTGGTAGAAATCCAAACTTCTCATAGTTTTTTCTTATAGTATCCATCATTTTATTAAACAATATTTGATTTGCAGGCGTCAATTCCATGAATCCTGGCAATATTGATGGTTTTACAATATTCACGCTCATTTTTATCTCTCCCCTATGATTATACTTCTATACATTATACTAAAAAAGAGTTGATTTCTCAACTCTTAATCATTATTATCACTATTTATTTGATTGTTGTCACATATCTCACAGCTATAACAGAAACTTAGTTTGTGTTCAAATATCTTTTTTAGTATCTGCATCAACTCTTTCTCCTTATCATTTTTCAAATGAATTACGACCTTGTTTGGAGCAAGAACAATCAATGAACTAACTAAAATATCAGCCTTGCTAATATCATCTGAATCCGAATCTTCTATTATGGATTTAAGGGCGGGACTATCTATAGCCCTATTTTTTTCATCATAAAGAAAAAAACGATCCTTACTTATGATAACATTTACAACATTTACTTTTGGAAGCTGAGATTCTAAATAGTATTGAAGCATCTCTATAAAATCCTCATATTCACTTTCCAACTGAATATCTAATATAACCTTTTCAATAATATCATCAATTAAATTTTCAAAAGATTTAGATCTAAACTTGAAATAACCGTCTAATATTAAAGTGTTATTCTCCATTAAATAATCTTTAATTTCCTCATCTATTATTCTTCGATCCTCTTCAAAATAACTTTCATCCAATAGAAGTGTATTTACAACTTTCTTTACTTCATCTATATCACTTTGAATAAAATCATTGAGTATAATATCCAACTTTGTATCGATCATATCCATTAGATAAACTCTATTTATAATATATTGTATCATTTTAGATAATGAATTGAATAATCCTAGTTCTTCTAGTTTATGTTTATCTATATTAAAATCAAAAAATTCGCTATTATTAAGGATTTCATTGTGAACTTTCACTTTGGAATTAAAGGGATAGGAAAGAATCATATCTCTAATCTTGTCTTTTGGCGAACTTGTTACAATTCTGATGGATTCCACATTATCACTCCCTTATGTTTAAACTTCGAGAAAACTTCTTGCAGTTTCTACATATGGCTGCAATTTGCTTAAGTCTAATTATAGTATGTTCTTATGAAAATTAGGTATACACCATAATTTTTAACAATTATTTAATGTTATTATGGTTCCTAAATCTTCTATTTCACTTTTAGAAAGATATATAATCTCTTTTTCTCTATTCTTAATAAATTCTTCAATTCTAATTCTATCTGGATGATGATTAAACTTTCCTGAAACAAATATGAAATCACGAGAATAGTTTCCTGAACTACCTCCAATAAATCCATATTTTTGTCCCTCTAATTTGACAAATCCAGCTTCAATTAATAGAACATTATACTTTAAATTCAATAGCTTTTCATATATCACCCTATCTGCAGTTATAGCACTTATGTCATCGATAATCATAAGAGAACACTTTGTATAACCTTGATTTACATGGATAAATTCAAGCTTTTGCTTTTTTAAATGAAATTTAAGTTTTTCATCAGTAAATTTAAAATTATGAATTGCAATATTCTTTAGCCTAGCTACATTATATGCAATATCATATGGATATTCTTTTTTTAAAAAAGCATCACCTTTGATAGCATTTATACCCAATTTTCTAAGCTCCTCACTATAATAATCATATACATTAGGTGCAATAATTAAGGTTTTATGGTCAATCGGGTGCATTATTATATCAGGATGATATGAAACACTCTCTTCTAAATCACTACATTTTATAGTCCTTACTACCTTTATATTAAGTTTCTCTAAATTGTTTACAACATTTTCACTTACTCTACCATCTATTATTGCTATATTTGCTTTTTCTAATGGTATAAATGGATTTGGCATGGAAATTCTCCTTTTTAAGTATAAAAAAACTCTTAATATATTAGTAATAATAAATTAAGAGTTTTTTGTTTTTTTGGAGGCGACACTCAGATTTGAACTGAGGGT
>CAYZZR010000143.1:0-5531 GCA_964482775.1 uncultured Tissierella sp.
AGAATTCTTAGTGAATGGAGTGAAAAATCCGTTAAGCAACTTGCACTGTTTCGACGGCGGGGTTTGCCTAGTCCCTTTAGGGAAGCGTAGCGAGTTTGCAAGTTGTAGGATTTTTTAACGTAATGAGCTTTAGAATTCTTCAAGACCGAAACAGTGAACGGATTTCTATTATTAAAAAACGGTTTAATAAAGGAAAAAATAGGAGCGTGATTTTATGAAAATGTCAAAGATGTATATGCCAACTTTAAGAGAAGTTCCAGCTGAGGCTGAAATTCCAAGTCATCAGTTACTATTAAGAGCAGGAATGATTAGAAAATTAGTTAGTGGAGTATATACCTATCTACCTTTAGGATATAGAGCTATAAGAAAGGTAGAAGAAATTTGTAGAGAAGAAATGGATGCCGCAGGAAGCCAAGAGTTTTTGCTATCTGCATTGCAGCCAAAAGAGTTATGGGAAGCATCAGGTAGATGGGCTGACTTTGGTCCAGAAATGTGGAGAGTAACAGATAGAGATGATAGAGATTTCTGTCTTGGACCTACTCATGAGGAGTATTTTACTACTGTTATTAAGGATGAAATAAAATCATATAAGCAGCTACCATTAAATATCTATCAAATCCAAACTAAGTATAGGGACGAAAAAAGACCTAGATTTGGTTTAATGAGAGGTAGAGAATTTATCATGAAGGATGCTTATAGCTTTGACGTGGATGAAGAAGGTTTAAAGAAAGCATACCAAATCATGTGGGATGCCTATGATAAAGTCTTTACAAGACTAAAATTAAACTACAAAATAGTTCAAGGAGACACTGGCGCCATGGGTGGAAAGGTATCTCATGAATTCATGGCTATGAGTGAAGTAGGGGAAGGGTTGATAGCATATTGTAAGAGTTGTGATTATGCTGCAACAGATGAAAAAGCAGAAGTGGTTTATAATGTTGAAGAGTCTAATGAAGACTTGTTAAGTTTAGAAAAAGTTCATACCCCGGATGTAAAAACCATAGATGACTTAAATGAATTTTTAAGTTTAGAAAAGTCCAAATTTGGCAAAGCTTTAGTATATTTAGCAGCAGGTAAGCCGGTAGTCGCAATAATTCCAGGAGATAGAGAATTAAATGAAGTAAAACTTGCCAATTATTTAAAGGTAGGAGGTCATGAGCTAGAATTAGCTGATGAAGAGATTATAAAGAAAATCACTGGAGCAAACAAGGGCTTTACTGGGCCTGTTGGCTTAAGCAAAGAAGCTAGATTGATAGTGGACTCTAGAATTACCAAGATGAAGAATATAGTTGTAGGCGGCAACGAGACGGATTTTCATTTGAAAAACATAAACTATGGTAGAGATTTTAATGGTGAAGTTGCAGATGATTTATTGTTAGTTGATCAAGGTGACATTTGTCCTAAGTGTAATGAAAAATTGCATATGGATAGAGGTATTGAGGTAGGGAATATATTCCAACTTGGAACTAAGTATAGTGATAGCATTGGAGCAAAATTCCTTGATGAAAATGGAAAGGAAAAATCTTTTGTCATGGGTAGCTATGGTATTGGCGTAACAAGAAGTGTTGCGGCTATAGTTGAACAGTATCATGATGATAATGGTATAGTTTGGCCACTTGTGGTAGCTCCTTATCACATAATCATTACAGTAGTAAACACTAAGAATGAAGAGCAAAATGAACTTGGAGAAAAGATATATAATCAACTAAAAGAATTGGGCTATGAAGTGCTTTTAGATGATAGAAATGAAAGAGTTGGGGTAAAATTTAAAGACAGAGATTTAATTGGTATTCCAATGAGAGTTACAGTAGGAAAAATGGCAGGAGATAATATAGTGGAATATTCTCTAAGAAGCTCAGAGGAAAAAGTCGAAGTAAATGCTGATTCAATAAAGGATTTAGTTCATGAAGAGTTTGTAAAAGCTGGTCTGGTAGTGTATAATAAATAGAAAATCGGAGGTGTTAGTTTTGGGTGAATTCAGATTAAGATTTGCTCCTAGTCCTACGGGTTATCTCCATATTGGTGGGCTTAGGACGGCGTTATACAATTATTTATACGCTCAACATAATAATGGGAAATTTATATTGAGAATAGAGGATACTGATCAAACAAGATTTGTAGAAGGAGCCATAGAGAACCTAATAGATTCTTTAGAATGGGCTGGAGTAAAATATGATGAAGGTGTATTTGTAGAAGATCATAAAGTAGTTGAAAGAGGAGAATATGGACCATATATTCAATCCAAAAGACTGGATATCTACAAAAAATATGTTGATGAATTAATAGAAAATGACCATGCATATCATTGCTTTTGTTCCAAGGAAAGACTTGAAGAAGTTAGAGAAGAACAAAAGATAAAAGGTTTAGTTCCAAAATATGATGGATTCTGCAGAAATATCTCCAAGGAAGAAGCTAAAGAAAGAGTAGCTAATGGAGAAGAACATGTAGTCAGATTAAAATTACCTCACAATAGAGACATCAAATTCCATGATGTTGTTAGAGGAGATATAGTCATCAATACCAATGACATTGATGACCAAGTTTTATTGAAGTCAGATGGATTCCCGACCTATCATATGGCTGTTGTTGTAGACGATCATCTGATGAAAATCACTCATATTGTCCGTGGTGAAGAATGGTTACCGTCTACTCCTAAACATATTTATCTTTATGAAGCCTTTAATTGGGAAAAACCAACTTACGTTCATCTTCCGACTGTACTTAATAAGGACAGAAAGAAGTTGTCTAAACGTCAAGGAGATGTTTCGGTAGATGACTTTAAGAATAGAGGATATCTGCCAGAAGGACTTATCAATTATCTAGCCTTAGTTGGCTGGAGCCCAGAGGATAATGAAGAACTGTTATCCCTAGAGGAAATGGTTGAAAAATTTAGCTTTGAAAGAGTATCAAAAACTGGTGGAATCTTTGATAAAGATAAATTGGATTGGGTAAATGGACACTATATTCGTTCTTCATCTCTAGAAAGAATAACGGATTTAGCTATTCCTTATTTAATTGAAGCAAATTATTTTGATGAAGGTTTTGCGAAATCAAATAGACAGTGGGTAGAAATATTAGTAGATACTGTTAAAGAGAGTCTATCATACTTAAGCGAAGTAGTTGATAAGGTTAAGTTTATATTCGATGAAGAGGTTGAAGCAGAGGATGAAGCTAGTAAAGAGCTACTTGAAGTAGAACATATTGGACAACTAATGACTGCAATCATAGAAGAATTAAACAATGTAGAAAGTATTGATATGGAGTATGCTAAGACCTTCATGAAAAGCATCCAAAAGGCTACAGGAATAAAGGGAAAAAACCTCTTCATGCCAGTAAGAGTAGCTTTAACAGGTAGCGAGCATGGGCCTGAAATGGTAAATATCATCTATCTTCTTGGTAAAGAAAAGCTAATCAAAAGGGCTAGCAAAATATTAAATAATTAGTTGTCTCTATTGAAAGATTAACTAATATAATGTAAAATAACAATAAAAGTGTACGTTTAATAATTACCTGACAAGCAGGGTTAAATTAAAATCGTCTCTATTTTTTAGAGACGATTTTTTATTACGAATAGGAAGGAGAGATTATGTTGAAATTATATAATACTTTAACTAGAAGCAAGGAAGAATTTATACCGCTTAAGGAAGGCCAGGTTAGCATGTATAACTGTGGTCCTACTGTTTATAACTTTATACATGTAGGAAATGCTAGACCTTTAGTGATATTTGATACCTTAAGAAGGTTTTTTATCTTTAAGGGTTATGACGTAAGATTCGTTGTGAACTTTACTGATATTGATGATAAATTGATAAACAAAGCAAATGATGAAAACACTACAGTGAAGGCAATTGCCGAAAGGTATATAGAAGCTTTTGTAGAGGACGCCAAGGGGCTGAATTTATATGACTATAGCACTATAAATCCAAAAGCTACAGACTATATAAATCAGATGATTGAATTTATAGATGGGCTTATTAAGAAGGGCGCTGCCTATAATGTAGATGGAAATGTGTACTTTAGTATTGATAGCGCAAGAGACTACGGAAAGCTATCAAAGAAGAATATTGAGGATTTACAAAGTGGTGCAAGAGTAGATATAAGTGAAGAAAAAAGGAACCCTATGGATTTTGCACTTTGGAAAAAGGAAAAGCCAGGAGAACCATTTTGGGAAAGCCCTTGGGGCAACGGTAGACCAGGATGGCATATTGAGTGTTCTGTAATGGCCAAGAGTATATTAGGAGAAACCATAGATATCCATTCAGGCGGAGAGGATTTACAATTTCCTCATCATGAAAATGAAATAGCTCAATCAGAGACTCTAAATGAAAAACCATTTGCTAATTATTGGCTTCACAATGGAATGATTACAGTAGATAATCAAAAGATGTCTAAATCCCTTGGAAACTTCTTTACTATAAAAGAGGTTGCTAAAGAGTATGATTTAGAAGTATTGAGATTCTTCTTGTTGTCTGCACAATACCGCTCTCCTATAAACTTTAGCAGAGATGTAATGGACCAAAACAAGAGTGGACTTGAGAGATTATACAATGGCAAGAAAAATTTAGAATATCTATTGGAAAAAACCTCTCAAAATGAGAAGGGCGAAGTAGGAAAAGATATAATTGAGGAAATTGATAAATTTAGAAATGAATTTGTTCTTGCAATGGAAGATGACCTAAATACTGCAGATGCTGTATCAAGTTTATTTGACCTTACCAAATATATAAATAGCAATTTAAATGAACAATCTTCTAGAGAGGTTGTAGAATATGCATATAGTACTTTGAACGAATTAGCTAAGGTTTTGGGAATTTTATCTAAAAAAGATGAAATTCTTGAAGAAGAAATCCTTGAATTGATCGAAAAAAGAGTTCAAGCTAGAAAAAACAAAGATTATAAACTTTCAGATGAAATTAGAGATAGCTTAAAGGATAAGGGCATATTACTAGAGGATACTGCTGAAGGAGTAAAATGGAAAAGGATTTAGGTATAGGAAAGGCCAATTATTTTAGAAATATGAATACAAGATTGACTAAGGAAGATATAATGATGCTTTCTCCCTTGCAACTTGCTTATGTTGGCGATGCAGTCTATGAGCTTATGGTAAGGACATATTTATTAAATAAGGATATGAATGTAAATCATCTTCATAAAGCCGCGACTAAATATGTAAAAGCAAAGGCTCAATCGGATATAGTTCATAAAATCAAAGAATATTTAACGGCTGAGGAAATGGACTATATAAAAAAAGGGAGAAACACTAAGACCAATTCATCGCCTAAAAATGCAGATTTGTTAGATTACAAGTATGCTACAGGATTTGAATGCTTGTTTGGATATTTGTATCTAACTGAACAAGATGAAAGACTTACTGAGATAATGATTAAAATAAAAGATATGGAATTATAACGAGGTAATGATGTCCCCCCCGTTTCTTCAAGCGGTCGGGTATCTTACTCGTCAATAGGTGGTGTGTCTAAATCACCCACCTCGTTGCAATGGTGTGAAGTAATTGCTACGCAATTACATCT
>CAYZZR010000144.1:0-5412 GCA_964482775.1 uncultured Tissierella sp.
ACTAAGCCATCTGAAGCTTCTCTTTTAGAAGGAAATTTCTTTTCATCCAAGATATTTTTTTCTGGTATACCCTTAATATCCTTCATATCTGGAAGCTTTCTCTGCGCCAATGCATTTATGGGAAAAATACTACTTAGTAAAATACTGATAAGTACGAGAGCAATAACCTTATTTTTCACTATAGTCCCCTCCAAACTTTATTTATCTATCACTAACTTCAATATATGTTATTTTCAATACAAAGAATATTCAAAAAACATCCTATAACTTATAGAATTTTGACTTAAGTTTGCTGTATCATTTGTTCCATAAACAAACAAAAATGCTAAGGTCTATTCCTTAGCATTTTTGTTTGTTTAATTGTAATTTATCTCTTCTATATATAGTGGGAGTTACTCCCACCATCCGTTTAAATACAGATGAAAAATGTGCAGTACTTACAAATCCACACAATCTAGCTATTTCTTCAATATGAATTGTATCTTCTAATAACTTCTCCTTTGCTTTGATAATTCTAAGTTCCATTAAATAATTATAGGGTGTTTGATTCATGTATTTTTTAAAAATTCGTTGGAAATGACATGGGCTTATATAAATAGATCTACAAATTTCTGAAATAGAAATATTACTATTATAGTACTCATTCATATATTCTATTGATTTTCCAATATAATCATTATCAGTGAACTTACTTCTTCCATTTAGCAATCTTTTCGGCAAAGAGTCCCTTAGCAGCTGGATTACCATTAGGGTTTCTATACTTTCAATCATCAATGGGCATATTTCTCCAAATGCTATTACCTCATTGGTCCATAGACTTATTAAGTCTAAAATTTGATGGCTATATACCTTTCCTTTATTCTCAAATTTTATTTTATCCATATTAACTATTTGATGAGCTATTGAGTTAAAAAAGTCTTTTTTTATACTAATTGAAATAAATTTTACTTTACCCACACTATGTATTGGACTAACCTCTACATCTATCCCTGGCTCTATTGAAATGAAATTTCCTTTTTTATATTGAATAAGTGTATGCCCCAATCTTATAGGTGGTGGAGTAGTATGAAATATTACAAAATGATAATCTATAGTCTTAACCTTTATTCCAATTACAAATTCTTCTGGAATAAATATAGCCACATTGGCACTCATATATGATTTTGTATTAGAATGAATGTTTCTTGGAATGTTATCAATGAACTCATCAAAACTATTCTTCATCACAGTTGCCACTCCTTTCATCTACAAAACAGATTCTTACTAATAAAGATTAGTCACTTTATTGCATTAAAACCATTTATTACTTTAAATATAATTCTAAATTACTCATTTGTAAAGAAGCAAAAACTCCTACGAAAAAAGTGTTTAAATAATGCTATTTATTTATAAAATTTATGATAGTTTTATTATATTTATCACAATATGCGTTATATATAATGAGATAAGGTTAAGTAACATACATATACTAGACCAAATCATAATTAAAATTAGAAAGATATTCTAAAATAAATGATTATTAAGGAGGTATTCTTTTTATGAACCGCAAAGCTTATGTATTCATTGTTTTATTAATTGCATTATTATCAATTCTTACTGGTTGTAAAAAAACAGTGGAGGAAAAGATCGGAGAAAAGATAACAGAAAAAGTTTTAGAAAGCTCATCAGGTGCGGATGTTGACATTGATGATGAAATAACCACAATTAAGACTGATCAAGGTACAACACAAATGGGCACAAATATTAAATGGCCTAAGGATAAAATGGGTGATCTAAAGGAATTGAAGACTAATATAACTATGTTAAGTGAGGATACTGATAATGAAATCACCTATATTATGTTTGATAGCCTAAAAAAAGAAGATGCAGAAAAATATATTGAATCCCTTAAAAACCTTGGTTATAAATCTGTATATGAGGTAACAAGTGCTGATACAACAGTATATATAGGCAACAATGAAAGGGGTTTTGAAGTCAACTTTTCCTACTATGATGGTGGAACAGGCAGTCTTTCACTAGCAAAGTCAGAAATAACTGATGTTGATAGCTTTAGTGTTGATGGGTCATCTAATAACCTTTTTACTGGAGATCCTGAACCAGTAGAAGAAATTGATATGACTGATGATGTGGCTTGGCCAAAGGATTTCTTCGCAGCTCTTCCTGAAATAGAAGGAAAAATCACTGGACTGAATAGCAATGGTGATAGTGAAAAGGATATATATTTAGAATATGTAGAAAAGGATACTGCAATAGAATTTATAAATAAAATTAAAGAAGCTGGATTTGTAAAAGAAGCTTCTGACTCAACTTCAAGCGACTATTTGGAATATCAAGCTTATAATTCTAATGAAGATTATATAATTTTTGTTTGGCATAGTGATAATACTGTATCAATGTCTTTAATAAAAATGCAATAGAACCATTTAAATCCCCTAAAATTTGCTTAAATCTAAATTTTACGGGATTTTTTATGCTCTATTTTCAAATCAGTTATTAAATATTGGCATAATAGGGTATATTAATAAGAGATGCTATCTAATTAAGCAAGAGGAGGAAGCCAATGAAATTATCAATTGGAAATACTATTTCGACCTTAAGAAATGAGAAGAAAATAAGTAAAGATGACTTTGCTAAATCCATAGGTGTTTCTATAGAGTTGGTAGACAAGTGGGAAGATGGTCATACCTACCCAGATATAACCTTGCTCTCTCCTATAGCACATGTATTAGCTACTGATGTAGATTCCCTTTTGATGTTTGAAACCCAACTTACACCTGATGAAATCATGAATATAAATCGTATATGTGCTGAAAATTTTGAAACAAAGAGCTATGATACAGCTTTAAGTCTATGTGATAAATACCTCAATAAATATCCAAATAGTTTATTTCTAAAGTTTAGAATTGGAAGTCTATTGCAACAATATATTCAAATGGCTGATACAGAGGAAAAAGCAAACAACTCTATAGATAAATCTATTGAATTGCTTGAAGAAGCCTCATCTATAGATGATTTAGAGGTCAAACAAGCTTCATTATATGTTCTAAGTAGTCTTTATACCATGAAGCAGGATTATGATAAAGCAATCGAGGTACTTAACAGACTTCCTAAATTAAATATAAATCCAGATTTTATGCTTTCAACTATTTATTCTATAACAGGTGATGGAATCAATGCTAAAAGGATAGAGCAGGAAAGCTTATTTTCCAGTATAAACAATACTATTGTTTCATTGACCAGTATGTGGGGAACAGCCTTGAAGGATAGGGATTTGAATTTTGCTATTGAATTGGCTAAACTACAAAGAAACATGATAGAGGATTACGGCTTAGAAGCCTTGTTGTTAGGGGGAAATATTCTATTATTTGCTGATATCTCAGCTGTTATAAATGATGTTGACCTAACCTTGGATTATATTGAAAACTTTGTTGATTGGATCTTAGGTTTAGATGAGTATCCACTTGATTTAAGCCAAAATAGGTTCTTTAGTCTGGTAGAAAATTATGATGATAACCATTCTAGAAATACTCTAAAACATAGCTTCATAAGGTCAGTAGTTCAAAATGATAACTACGCCTTTGTAAAATATACTGATAGATATAAAAAGATAATAAGCAAAATAATGTGAAGAAGAGGATATCAAGCGATATCCTCTTCTATTTTAAAAATCACTGTTTTCTTTTATAATTCCTTCAATATCTTCATAGAAATCCAAGGTGTTATCGCCATTTAAATCATTATTATCCATTGCTAGTGTTTTTATATATTGGGTTAATATTTTAGACGAAGAAAAATCTTTATAGGCTTCTATTATTTTATTATAACTATTTAAAACTTCTGGCCTTATATTTGAACTTCCATCCTCAGCATAAATATACTGGTTACCAGCACCAGCAATGCTTCCAATTATGTAAGCTTTATAATAATCATATATCTTGTTCTTTCTACTTCCCTCTGGGAAATTCCTTAGATACTCTTCAGCTTGTACCATTCTATCCAATAATTCATCCAGCTCTACATTTATCCTTTCCCCATCTGTAAAAGGCATTTGGGCTTCTCTATTTATAATATCCAAATAATATTGCACTTCACTTGAAGCATTATCATAGTATTCCATCAACATTGCACCTATTTCATCAGCCGAATGATCTGAAGCTAAAAGATAATCTTCAAGACTAATGATAATTGCATCAACATTTTCAGAATCTAACTTGGATAGATTTTTATCTAAAAAGCTTTTTATTCCTTCATCATTTCCATTTATCTTTAAAAGATTATAATATTGCTTTAATGCTTCTTGTTGCTCTTCCACACTTAAAGTAACTTCAATATCAACTTGGGCAGCAGTATCAGTAGATATTGTTTCTTCCTTAGGTGCAGTTTCCTTTGAGCAACCACCTAATAAAACTATTATAGTTAATAAAGCTAAATACCTTTTCATATAAGTACCTCCAATTAGTCTTTAAATAAATTATACCCTATATTGACAATAGTAAAATCAAAATTTAGCCTATCAATAATCTTGCTAATGGACTTATGACAGCATTGATAATTACCTTTATTATTGTTCAAGAATAGTTATGGATTTACTTTCTAAGTTCTTCAATTCTGATTGAAGGTTGGATTTATTTTGCTCTAAACTGGAAGTAATACTATCTATTTTATTGATTGTTATTTTCACATTATTTAAAGAGTCATTTATCTTGGACTGAACAAACCAATCAGCAAATATTCCATCAAAGAAAAAGTCTGCAAAGGATGCAAAGGATGAAAGATTTACCTCTATTTGAGTAAATTCATTCACATCAGATAGCTCCTTTTCAAATGCCCTTAAAAGGTGTTGAGAATTATGAGCAATTGTATTGGCTTCATCTATAGCTGAATGCTTAGCTAAATCTGATATCAAGCCTCCACCTAACATATCCCATGTGCCCCAGCCTTTAGCCTTGTCAAGACTCCTTTTCATATCCTCTAGTGCTGATTTTGCTCTTTTTCCTGCTTGAATTGCTTCATTAACTTCTTTGGTATCCAACTTTAAATCATTAATTTTATCAAGGATTTCTTTATATTCTTTGCCTTTTTCTCCGCCCTCTTTGATAAGTAGTTCTTCCTTTTCCTTTATTAGTTTAGAGTATTCTTCATTGACTCCTGCATAATTCTTTAACTCATTTTTGGAATATTGCAACTCCCCTTCTAACCTTTTAATCTCATCTAAGCATTCTTCATACTTTAATTTCGCTGTCAAATACTCTTCTTTTTCCTTATCTAGCTTTTCCTCCTTCTTACCTATTAATGAAAGAAAGATCGAACTAATACTTGTAGTCTCTAATTTTTCTACATCCCTTTCTTCTTTTATAAGTATATCCTCAAGAACAAGCCTCTGAGACTTCTTTTTCTTTAGCTCTTCATTCA
>CAYZZR010000145.1:0-5359 GCA_964482775.1 uncultured Tissierella sp.
CCTACCTACAACTCCCAACGTCGTTGGGTTAGGTCATAAACTTTCGTAAGCTTGTTCCGCTTAGGGAACTTTGTTAGTATAACACATTTTGTTGAATCGTGTCAACTACATTTTTGAAAATTATTTATTTCTTTCTTGTTGCCACTTGTGCGGTCAACTCATACTATACTACTCTCTTTTAGAGTGAAAGTCAATAGTCTTTTTAAACTTTTTTACGAACTTTATTAACTTTAATACAAAACTCTAAACATACGATAAAAGGAACTATGTTTGATCCATAGTTCCTTTTATCTTAACAGCATTCTTTATTTGACGTTATACATTCCATGAGTATTCATATAATTAAATAATTCTTCACCATGTCTTTGTTCTTCCTTTTGTATATGTTGCAGCGTTTCTCTTACTGGCTTATTGGCTGCTTCAAATACTCCTGTGTCATAGAAGCCTGAAACATACTTTTCTGTTGATAAAAGATCACTGCACAGTAAAGCATCCTGTGGACTATTAAAGGTAAGCTTTTCTTTAGAACTTGATGGTGGTGAGGACTGATTGTTTGCACTATGATTCATATTTGGAGTCTTCCCTTTCATCAAATCATTGATCATATCTAAATGATGTTGCTCCTGTGATGCTAGTTTATTGAATAACTGCTTTAGCTCAGGATCTTTTGCTTGATTTGCAAAGCTTTCATATTTTTTTACACAGATATCTTCCTGGCTTTTTGCATCCTCTAAAATCATTGTTTCCTTTTGACTAAGTTTAAAATCCAAATTGATAACCTCCTATATTTTGATTACCAATAGCTTTTGCATTATTATGATATTTATACTTTTTTCATATAAAAAAAAGTAGCAGTAATCTGCTACTTCATTTTTATTTAATCTTCTATTGGTTTCATTGTAGGGAAGAATATTACATCCCTTATACTTGGTTGATTAGTCAATATCATTATCATTCTATCAATACCAATTCCCAATCCACCTGTTGGAGGTAGACCTACTTCAATGGCATTTATAAAATCTGTATCCATAGGATGAGCTTCATCATCCCCTGTTTCCTTTTGTTTAACTTGCTCTTCAAATCTCTCTCTTTGATCTATAGGATCATTAAGCTCTGAGAATGCATTTGCCAATTCCCAAGTATTCATAAAGGCTTCAAATCTATTAGTTATTCTAGGATCCTCTGGATTTCTCTTAGCAAGTGGTGAAACTTCTACAGGATGTCCTGTTATGAAAGTAGGTTGAACTAAATGCTCTTCACAAAACTCTTCGAACATTTCAGCTATAATATGACCTCTTGTCATTCCGGGTTTCACTTCTATCTTCTTCTCTTTTGCTATTGCTATAGCTTCTTCATCAGTATTTATAGTTGAGAAATCTACACCAGCATATTCCTTAACTGCTTCTGCCATGTCTAACCTTCTCCAAGGAGGAGTTAGATTAATTTCTTTACCTTGATATTCAATGATAGTTGTTCCAAGAGTCTTTTCTGCAACATATGCAAATAAATTCTCTGTCAATCTCATCATTTCTTCATAATCTACATATGCTTGATATAGCTCAATATTTGTAAACTCAGGATTATGTCTTGTATCCATACCTTCGTTTCTAAACATCTTGCCCATTTCATATACTTTTTCAAAGCCACCTACAATTAATCTCTTAAGATATAGCTCATTTGCAATTCTTAAACTCATTTCCATATCTAATGTATTGTGGTGAGTGATAAATGGTCTAGCATTTGCACCACCAGCAACTGGAGTCAATATAGGCGTTTCTACTTCTAAAAAGCCTCTATCATCTAAGTATTCTCTTACAGCTTTAAGAATCTTATTTCTTAATATAAATGTATCCTTAACTTCAGGATTTACAATTAAATCTGTATATCTTTGTCTATATCTTAAATCAGTATCCTTTAAGCCATGATATTTTTCTGGAAGTATTTGTAGGGATTTTGACATAAGCAAAATCTTATCTGCTCTAACTGATATTTCACCAGCCTTTGTTTTGAATACCTCTCCATGAACTCCTATAATATCACCTAAGTCTAAGAATGCTAATTCCTTATACTCTTCTTCACCTATAGAATCTAGCTTTGCAAATATTTGAATTCTACCTTCACTATCTTGTATATCAATAAAGCTAACCTTGCCATGTCCACGTCTAGACATAATTCTTCCGGCAACAGCTACATTTTGACCTTCTAATTCTTCAAAGTTATCCTTTATTGTTGAACTATGATGTGTATAGTCAAATTTCTCCACCAAAAAAGGATTTTTACCCATTTCGATTAAAGATTGTAATTTTTCTCTTCTTATTACTAACATTTCATTTAAATTAAGTTCCGTACCCGACATCCAATTTCCTCCTTAGTTTAAACTACCTTGCGATACTTAGAATCTCATATTTTATTATACCATCTGGAACTTGAACATCAACCACATCGCCTGATTTTCTTCCTAAAAGTGCTCCTCCAACTGGTGATTCATTAGAAATAAGTCCATTGTAAGGGTCAGCTTCAGCTGAACCAACTATTGTATACTCCATTTCTTCTGAATACTCAATATCCAATACTATAACCTTTGAGCCAACACTTACTACATCAGTTGTTATATCATCTTCGTCTATTAATTTTGCATTTCTAAGAATGTTTTCTAATTTTACTATTCTTTCTTCTACTTGAGCTTGTTCATTTTTGGCTTGATCATACTCTGAGTTTTCACTTATGTCACCAAAAGCTAAGGCTTGCTTAATTCTTTCAGCAACTTCCTTTCTTCTTACTGATTTTAGCTCATCTAATTCATTTTCAAGCTTTTCTAACCCTCCGGGAGTTAAGAACACATCTTTTTCTGCCATTAAACTCTCTCCTTTTAAGTATCAATAGAAATTGCATAGCAATTACTTCACACCACTGAAACGAGATAGGTGATTATATCACCCCACCTATTAACTCAATATGTACCCACCACCTAAAGAGATGAGGACATCTTAACCTCGTTATAATAAAAAAACCAAGGCAAAGCCTTTTTTTATGTTTATTCTATTAAAATATTACCAAAATTTAGAAATAGAAACAATTTCCTGCTTGTATGCAAAATATTATAATCAAGGAATCTCTTATTGTCAAGTTCTATATTCTCCCTTTAATTTTAGTCTTATTCAAAACATAATCCTCTAAATATAAATAGTCGTTATTTGTATAAATTTGACTAAATATTTTTTCTTCCTCCATTAAACCCTCATGTAATTCAGGTTCTATATACTCATTGATCCACTCATTATAATGAGGTGAAATATCTCCCAACTCATTTAAGTGGTGTGGTGATTTTACCTTGAAATTTATATCTTCAATATAAATGCAATTCTTTTTTGAGTTTGCTAGAGTTCTAAGAGGCTTCTTATAACTAAAATCAATTATTATTGCCTGGTTCCTAATATTGGCTATATCAAAATAAATCTCATCCATAGTATTTATTATGGTACTATAATTCTTTATTATCTTTTCCATATTATTAGGTTGAAAAATAGATATCCCAGTGCATTCATACACATAGTTATAGACTTCATCTTTTATTGATGCTTCTACTCCTATAACCGTAAAAAAGTTTATAAAAGCAGACAATCCTTTAATTATTTCAATTATCCTATCCCTATTATTACATATTATCAATGTATCAGCTTGATGCATATCCTTTGATAGTTTCTTAGTTATTTCACTTAAGATTAGAGGAATGTTTTTTGTCCTTATATTGTCTCCAGTGTTAAACTTTAATTCTGTTCTTTCTTCAATAAAAGCAAAAAACTCTAAAGAATATAGGTCAAAATCCTCGATATATAGCATACTATCGGAATCTTTTTTAACCTTCTTAATAGCTTCAACAAACTTTATACATTGATTACCATCTGAATCCTTCAAGGGTTTTGTGTTAATTCCAACAACTCTACCTACTTCTTCAACTCCTTTTTTAATGCTTCCTAAAGCCTTTGGCTTGAACATGGGAAAAAGAAATGTCGGCACATACCTTAATCCTTTTTTTTTCAAATATTTTCTATAATTTTCATCATTTAATATATAAAGTAATATATTATCCCTCCTATGCTCTTTAAGCTTCGAGGAAACTGCTTGCAGTTTCTACACACTGCTGCAACGAGGTGGGAGATTTAGGCTTCCACCTTCCTCGTTATATTCATATTCAAATATATGAAGGTAATAATATAGATATACATTAGTTAGAAATTTTACTTAGGTATTCAAGTAAGGCTTCTATCATCTCTTCCTTATTTTCTATAGTGTTGATACGATTTTTAACTTCATTGGAGCCTCTCATACCCTTTAGATACCAAGCTAATTGCTTACGCATCTCCCTAACTCCAACTTTATCTCCTTTAAATTGGCATACCATATTTAAGTGCTTTATGGCAATTGAAATTACTTCTTCATTGCTAGGAATAAAATCCTCTTTTCCATTCATTAAATTAAGAATCCTCTTAAATATCCATGGATTTCCCATACAACCTCTACCTATGGAAATTCCATCGCAGCCAGTTTCCTTTATCATTCTAATTCCATCTTGGGGTTCAAATATATCTCCATTTCCTATAACAGGTATTGTTACTGACTCCTTGATTTTCCTTATATAGGTCCAATCCGCCTTACCAGAATAAAACATATCTCTAGTTCTTGGATGAATAGTTATAGCATCAATTCCAGAATCCTCAGCAATCTTGGCTATCTCCATTCCATTGATACTATCATCATCCCAACCTTTTCTAAACTTTACTGTAACAGGCTTCTTTGATGCTTTTACAACACTTGACATAATCTCACCTGCCAGCTTAGGATTTCTCATCAATGAGCTTCCATCTCCATTCTTAACAATCTTCGGAGCAGGGCAACCCATATTTATATCTATGATGTCTATGTCATCTCTTATATTTAAATATTTTTCGACAGTTATCGACATAATATCTGGCTCTGAACCAAATATTTGTAAGGCAACAGGTCTTTCTTTTTCATCAATCTTAGTTAAATCATTTGTTTTTTCATCTTTATAATACATTGCCTTAGCGCTAACCATTTCTGAAAAAACTAATCCAGCACCAAATTCTCTGCATATTATACGAAAGGCTAAATCCGATACCCCAGCCATTGGTGCTAGAAACACCTTATTTTCCAATTCTAAGTTACCTATTTTCATAATTCACCACCTTGAATAAAAGTCGGGTTAGGTCATAAAACAGACCTTAGCACAAATCTATTAGCTCGCTTCACTTGCTTAGATTTGGCTGGTCTGCATCTGACCTACCATCAATTTGCAGAAAACCACTGCAAACCGGGTTAGGTCATAAAAAAGCAAGTA
>CAYZZR010000146.1:0-5273 GCA_964482775.1 uncultured Tissierella sp.
ATATATATACAATGAAATTAGAAATAGAGAAAATTTAAAAAAATATGAATTTGAAGTCCTTTCTAATTCAATGTTTGTTTCAAAACTAGTATTTATTTCCATACTTATAGCATATGTAATATGGATGCTAGCAAGATATAATGGCTTATCATGGACAGTAGTAGTAGTTCTAATAGTGACTGCCATATATCATTTTTTAACCACTAAAACGGTTTTAGGAAGACATATATATGCAGTAGGTGGTAATCCAGAGGCGGCAAAATTAAGTGGTATAAACGTAACTAAAGTTACTTACTTTGTATTTGCATCTATGAGTATGTTATCTGCATTAGCAGGGGTGTTATATACTTCTAGGCTTCAATCTGCAACCACAACAGCAGGTGCAGGCTTTGAATTAGATGCAATCGCCGCAGCATATGTAGGTGGGGTATCTACTTCAGGTGGAGTTGGAAAGGTGACAGGCTCTCTAATAGGTGCCTTGGTAATGTCATCTTTGACAAGTGGTATGAATCTTATGGGAGTAGACATATCTTACCAATACATTATAAGAGGAATTATCCTAGTAGTAGCAGTAGTATTTGATATAATGACAAGAAGAAAAAGTAGATAAGAAAATATAGACCATAAAAATGATAATAGTAATAAGCTATTATCATTTTTCTTTTTTAAATACTATTGTAAGAAACAAAAATACATGGTAGTATTTAAAATGGATAAATATTTAATTAACAATAATTAAGGAGGAGAAATATGTTTAATAGATTAGGCACCACGGAACTAATACTTATATTAGGAATAGCACTTGTAGTATTTGGCCCATCAAAGCTTCCTGAGATTGGAAAGTCATTAGGAAAGGCGATTAATGAATTCAAGAAGAATTCAAATGGACAAGAAGACAAGAATGCTGGAGAAACTAAAGATGAAGATGAAAAAGAACAATAATAAGGCAACAGAAGGCAAGAATCTTACAATTGTAGGACACTTAGATGAGCTTAGAAAAAGACTTATAAATTCAGTTATAGTTTTTGTACTTGCAGTAGCTCTTAGCTATAACTACTCAGAACTCATAGTAAAGAACATTGTAAATATAAGTCCGGATACAGAATTTATATTTATTGCACCTTCTGAACTTCTAATGTCCTATGTGAAAATATCACTAATAACTGGATTAGTAGTGTCAGCACCCTTTTTACTTATGCAGCTATGGTTATTTATAAGTCCGGGACTATCTTCAAGTGAGAAAAGGTATATAATAATATCTCTTTTTACAGGTGCTATATTTTTTATACTAGGAATTATATTTTCATATTATGTTGTATTACCTACAATGCTAATATTCTTTATGGGTTTTCAAATAGATGAAATACAAGCTATGATTAGCTTTAGCAATTATTTAAGCTTTGTAATAAGTACACTTCTTTCCTTTGGAATCATATTCGAATTACCAATAATAATGGCTTTGTTGACTAGATTTGGATTGGTTAAGGTAGACTTCTTAAAGAAAAATAGAAAGATTTTTATATTAGTTATTTTTATAATAGCAGCTATACTAACCCCACCAGATGTAGTATCACAGGTTTTACTAGCAATACCTATGCTATTGTTATTTGAAGTAGGTATTATATTATCAACTATCATATCTAAAAAAGATAAAAATGAAACCCCCTTATAAATAAGGGGGTTTTATATATTAGATTATTTAGCGCCTTCTAATGCACTTGCAACAGCAGCTTTGATTGCATCACTAGTGATAGTTGCTCCTGAAACAGAGTCAACATCAGTTGAGTTCTTTTCAACTATTAAAGCTGGAATTTGCTCTAAAGCTGGATCAGCAATACCTTCAGTCTCTGCATGCTCAACAACTTCAACTTTTGCTATCTTTCCGCCAGCAACTTCAACACTAACTTTTAGTGGAGCCATACCTTCTGCATCTCCAGTATAAGTACCATCTTTCAATTTAGCTCCGCCGCCGCATCCAACTAAAGTTGTAGCGATTAATACTAATATTAAAGCTAATGATAATGTCTTTTTCATATTTACAACTCCTTTCCATAAATAAATATTACAACAATATACATTATATACTTTGATTTAAAAAATATCAAGTATTATGATAAATTACCTTTTCAACTTATTAAGATGATTTAGCATTTAGCCAATATAAGAAAAGCTTCTAAAGAATCGTTAAAGTAGCTTTTCTTGTTACTCATTGACGGAAAGTTCAATAATTAAAAGAAAAAAGTAGAACTTTCCTATTCGTAATAAAAAAAGGGCTAATCTATTAAAAGATTAGCCAAAAAAATTCTTATTTGTTTAATGATTTTTCTTTATTAAAGAATTCCTTAGTCAACTTAAATACTACTGGGCTTAAGAACAATACTCCTATTAAGTTAGGTATGGCCATCAGACCGTTTAAAGTATCAGCTAATGCCCAAAGTTCTTCTAATCCACCGACAGCGCCTATAACAATCATAGGTATCCAGATAATTCTATATGGCATGATTGATTTAGGTCCTAATAGGTACTCTAAACACCTTTCACCGTAGTATTCCCAACCAATTATTGTAGAATAAGCGAATAGTGCTATACCGATAGCTACTATATAACCGCCTCCAGGCAAACCAGCATCAAATGCAGCAGTTGTTAAGGCTGCACCAGATAATCCACTATCCCAAATACCAGAAACCATAATAGTAAGAGCTGTAATTGAACAAATGATTATAGTATCAGCAAATACTTCAAATACTCCCCATAATCCTTGGCGAACTGGATGATCAGTAGTTGCAGCTGCATGAGCTATAGGTGCACTACCTAGACCAGCTTCGTTTGTAAATACTCCACGCGCAACTCCAAAACGAATGGATTGAGCAAGTGTAGCTCCAGCAAATCCGCCAACTGCGGCGTGACCAGTAAATGCATTGCCAAATATAAGTGCAAGTGCACCAGGAACTTTAGATGCATTAGCGATAATAATAACCAATCCACCTATAATATATATTGCGGCCATAAAAGGTACAAGTTTTTCAGTAAAAGCACCTATTCTCTTAATACCACCAACGATAACAGCTGCTGTTATTATTGCCAATACAATACCTGTAATCATTGGATTGATACTAAATGTTGCTAGAAGAGAAGCAGCAACTGAATTAGATTGAACCATATTTCCTATACCAAAGGAAGCTAATGCTCCAAAGGCAGCAAATATATAAGCTAACCATTTCCATTTTAGACCATTTTGTATATAGTACATAGGGCCACCAACAAAACGACCATCAGACGTCTTTTCTCTGTAGTTTACCGCAAGTACAACTTCAGCAAATTTAGTAGTCATGCCTACAACAGCTGCTAACCACATCCAAAAGACTGCCCCAGGACCGCCTAAAGCTATGGCAGTTGCAACGCCGGCTATGTTACCGGTACCAACAGTAGCTGCAAGAGCTGTTGCCACTGCTTGGAATGCTGTAACTTCGCCTTCACCCAGGGATTCCTTAGAAAACATTTTCAAGAAGGTATTCTTAAGTATATATCCTAATTTTGTAATCGAGAAAAATTTTGTACTAATAGATAGATAAATTCCTGAACCAACGATTAAGAATAGTATCGGCGGTCCCCATACAATGTTATTAATAGTGCTGTTTATTGACATTAGCCAATCCATATAAACCCTCCTATAATATTGTATTTTGCTTTTTATATACTATGATTTTATATAACGAGGTGATGATATCACCTACCTCGTTGCAATGGTGTGAAGTAATTGCTACGCAATTACATCTGATATTTAAATTGAATAATTGCGACATAGTATATAAAAACCTGCAAATGAGACAAACGATTTCCACATCCATTTCCACTCATTTGATAAAAAGATTTTACCATATCAATATGTTCAATACAAGAATTAATTTGTTTGAATATTTGCAATATAGAGAAAGATGATAAATAAATAACATTATGATTCATACATTAACTTACAAAAGTCTTGAAAAATACTTATTTTATCCTTTATCGATTTAAAAGACCTATGTCTTAAAGTTGAAAAGGATGTCGAAACTAGAATATATTAAATAATAATTTAACAATTCAAAATTGGAATGAATCCTATTCCTTTAGGGAATTGTCCCTTTTAATTGACTAGCTTTAAAAAACTAGGTATTATAATATGAATAGAAGAAATGGGAGTGATAGAATGAGTGATAATATTAATAAATTTGGATATAAGTATAATATGGAAGAGTTAACAAGTATGACTGTTGAAATGCTTGAGAGAAGAGGAGTTGTCCTAGAGGATATTGCAGAGATTGTTATGTTCTTACAGAAAAAATATTATCCCCAGTTGACTAAAGAAATATGTCTTGAAAATATTGAGGCTGTACTTAAAAAGAGGGAGATAATTCATGCTATACTAACAGGAATAGCATTAGATGAATTAGCTGAGAAGAAGCTACTACCTGAACCTCTTCAAAGTATAGTTGAAAGTGATGAGGGGCTATACGGTATAGACGAGATTATTCCCTTATCAATAGTAAATGTATATGGCACTATTGGCCTTACTAATTATGGATTTTTGGATAAAGAAAAGATAGGCATTATTAAAGAGCTAGATTCAAGAAAAGGTCTAGAGTGCAATACCTTTTTAGATGATATAGTTGCGGCTATAGCTGCAGCAGCAGCCAGTAGAATCGCTCATTCAAGATAAGTGCTTAGTTAATAAAGTGTACTAGAAATTAGAGGTGTTATATGGCAAAGTTTTTTTATGCAGTGAAAAGTGGAAATAATCCAGGAATCTATGAAACTTGGGCGGAGTGTCAGGAACAAGTCATAGGATTTAAAGGAGCAAAATACAAAAAATTTCCCAGCTATGACGAAGCATTGAATTTCATAAATGATAAGGGTGATTTTCAGCGCCCAGAAGATGGTAACCTAAAGAACAATGAAATCATTGCTTATGTAGATGGTAGCTTTGACTTAAAAACTAGAACTTATAGTTATGGTATAGTTTTGATTACTCAAGAAGGCAAAGAAACCTATAGTGGGCGTGACGATGACAAAGATCTTGCTCAGATGAGAAATGTATCAGGTGAGATTAAGGGTGCAATGGTAGCCATGGAGATGGCAATAAAGCAAAAAAAGGACATCCTGTATTTATATTTTGATTATACTGGGATTGAGCATTGGGCAAAGGGTGATTGGAAAACCAACAAGGAAGGTACTAGGCTATACAAGGAATTTTATGATAGTATCAAGGAAAAATTAAATGTTATCTTTATAAA
>CAYZZR010000147.1:0-2794 GCA_964482775.1 uncultured Tissierella sp.
ATCATCAGCAATTATTACTAATGGTTTACCCATTTGTACAATTTGCTCTAATATCGGAAGGATTTCTTGTATACTAGTAATTTTCTTATCAGTTAATAAAATAAATGGATTTTCATATTCAGCCAACATCTTTTCTGTATCAGTTACCATATACGCTGAAACATATCCTCTATCGAATTGCATACCTTCAACAACATCTAAAGTAGTTCCCATTGATTTTGATTCTTCAACAGTGATAACTCCGTCATTGCCTACCTTTTCCATAGCATCTGCTATAAGGTTTCCAATTTCTTCATCTCCAGCAGAAATAGAAGCAACTTGGGCTATAGCTTCCTTTGATTCTACTTTAACTGAGAAATGTTTAATCTCTTCAACTGCTTTATTTACAGCTTGTTTTATTCCCTTTTGAATGATCATAGGGTTTAATCCTTCTCTTATGATTGCTTGTGCTAATAAAGTAGCTGTAGTTGTACCATCACCAGCAACATCATTTGTCTTTGTAGCTACTTCTTTAACTAGTTGTGCACCCATATTTTCAAATTTATCTTCTAATTCGATTTCACGAGCAATAGTTACACCATCATTTGTAATAAGTGGTGCTCCAAATTTTTTATCTAAAACAACGTTTCTTCCCTTAGGTCCTAATGTAACTTTAACTGTATCAGCTAATTTGTTGATACCTCTCTCCATAGAACGACGAGCTTCTTCGCCGAATTTAATTTCCTTTGCCATATATCCACACTCTCCTTTTTGAATTCAGATAATAACTAATAGTTAAGAGGTAAGAGGTGTTTTCTAGAGTCATCCTCTTGTACCATAAAACCCCGATTCCTCATTTCACTAGTAATAACAATTTATTCTTAACTCTTAATTCTTAATTCTTACCTAGTCTTATTCTATTACTGCTAAAATCTCTTCAAATTTTATAACTGTAACTTCTTCTCCATCAACTTTGATTTCTGTACCTGCATATTTTGAGAATATTACTTTATCCCCAACTTTTATTTGATCTTTTTTAGTTTCATCGCTTGTGATAGCATCCCCGATAGCAATTACTTCAGCTATTGATGGCTGTTCTTTTGCAGTACCTGGAAGCACTATTCCACTCTTTGTTTTTTCTTCAACTTCTACTTTCTTTATAACTAATCTCTCTCCTAATGGTTTTAAACTCACGTGTAATCCTCCTCTATTAATTAATTTGTTAGCACTCAAGTTCCCCGAGTGCTAATTTCTATACTTCTAATCTTACTTCAATTGGATACCCATTTCAAACATATCAAATCATCATATTTGATTGTTTTTCTTGTTTTTCTCTATGATGCTTTTGTTATCTCTCTTTTTCTTTTATTTTCTTCATTTTAGCTAAAACAATAGACTAACTAAGGTTATATATATCAAGGGTAGAAATATAGCTGGTAACATATTTGCAACCTTGATTTTCTTTATGCCTAATATATTTATCCCTATTGCAACTATTAATATACCTCCAACTGCTGACATTTCGTTTATTACTTCTGCTGTAAGAAAGTCCTTAACAGAGCTTGCCAATATGGTGATTATCCCTTGATAAATAAATACAGCGATTGCTGAAAAAGCAACTCCAATACCTAATGTTGAAGCAAATATAATTGCCGTTATACCATCTAGGATGGATTTTGCAAAGAGGGTTTCATAGTTACCAGCAAGTCCTGCCTCAAGAGAGCCAACAATAGCCATTGCCCCTATGCAATAGACCAATGATCCTGTAACAAACCCCTTAGAGAAATTTGAATCTCCATTACCAAATCGCTTTTCCATCATTAAAGACATACTATCTAATCTCTTATCTATATCTATAACCTCACCTATTATACTTCCAGCTACAATACTTCCTATGGCTAATATAATATTATTGGTTTCTATTCCTCCCATTATACCTATGAGTATTACACAAAGCCCAATACCATCCATAATTGTACTTTTATAGCTTTCCTTGATACCCTTTTTTATAAGTATTCCCAATAATGCTCCACATATAATTGCAATACTATTGACTATTGTTCCAAACATCCAATCCATCCTCTCTTGCTTTAATCATTTAATGTCATAAAAATTCATATATAATAGAATACACTATTTACAGTAAAAGTTCTAGCATAAAAAAATAGAATCTATTAATAGATTCTATTTTAAAGTAAAGGATTTTAATATTCTGGAACAGGGATTTCACCCTTACCTTCTCTGATAAATGAGTTGGTCCACTCTGGCATCGGTGGTTTGTTGCCTTCCTTTATTAGCTGTTGCCACTTCTCATCTGTAAGTCTTTCATTGGATATAAACTCATGGTAGCTAAAAACTGCTCCTCTTGTTAAATAGAGCTTACCATCAATTGGAACCACTACATATATTTCATAAGCTGGCCCTACACCTGCCTCCATATATCCACCCTCACTGAATTGATTTGGTGCTATAGTATGGAAATCTGCTATAATAGCCATATTCTTATCAGTTTCAGATGTGATTTCAAACCATCTTAGTCCATCTCCAGCAAAGGAGCTCGTTAAGTTTTCCAAAGTTCCTCCATAAATAGCAATCTGAATATATTCATCCTCTGTTAACACTTGATTGTTTAGTTCCTTTATCGAACAATTGATTAGAAATTCCAAAAGCTCTTCAAACCTAATCAATTTTTCGTCTATTCCATCAGTTGAAAGTTTTCTTGCCTTTAGATTCTCCTTTGAATATCTTGTTAACCACAATAGTCTTTCATATACTTCAATATTTGGTTCTACATATCCTAGCTGTGGTAAGTCTC
>CAYZZR010000147.1:2804-5254 GCA_964482775.1 uncultured Tissierella sp.
TTGTTTTCCATAGAGAATTGTATCATGCTTTAATTCTGACCAGCTTCCTAAGGCAGTATTCAAATCTTTATCAATCCATGCCTCATTGGTCATAAAGGATGGATAACCCTCCTTATATTGCCTATTAAGTCCTTTTAATGTCCACATCCAACCTTGATACATATTTGACTGCCATTCCTTTTCAGTGAGCTTGGAGAATTTCTTAATTAAGGACTCAAATTTATCCGGATATTCATCCCAGTATTGATTTTCTTCCTTAGCTAATTGAATTGCTTTAGCCCTTTCTGATCCTAGTACACCCATTACATCTAAGCCTGATGGAATTGGTCTTGTGATTGGTTCAGTTAATTCTTGAATAATATCTGCATCAACTACATATCTCTGCCCCATAAATCTAAACTGTTTACCTGTAGGTGTAGTAACAGAGCTATACTTTGCTTTTATTTTTGGCTCAGGTAGTTGCTCTGCTACCTTATATAATTTATCTAGCTTATCTGAATCCGTAAAGGAATTAACATTTGGCTTATCTCCATATACTTTAAGCAATAGATCTATATAATCATATAAGCTTAGATCATCTGAATTTCCTACAAAGAAGTTAGTAGCTTCATATATACTTTCCCAATCCTTTAGGCTTTCTTCATTGTTTAAAATACTATAGGTAATTAGCAATGCTTGAATGGTTTGTTCTAGATTTCTTTCTTTATTTTCAACCTTATAAAGTGGAAATGGCGCTTGCCCATACCACATCATAGCTTTAAAATATCTTCCAAGCTCATCACTTCTAGTATAATGACCTCTAACTGTATATTGGCTATAATCTAAATCAAAAGGAAATATACTAGATCTTTCAAATCCACTATTTGCCTTTATCTTACCTATTTCAGCTACTGACATATCCCTAGCTTCCTTTGGTGTATTATTTGGTAATTCCTTATCCAAAGCTAATTGAGCTACAGCAAAATATGCTATGTTTTTTAGCTGAGCTTCTTTTATTGAAGCGTCTTCGATTTCATTATAAAGCTTTATTGAATCTGTAAGCATTGTATCTGTTACTTGCTCTAACAAAGGAACTAACTTCTCACTTTCCAATGTCCTTAAGCTATAGTTATAGAATATATGATAAACTTGCAAAACTGAATCTGTAGTAATAAAATTCGGCAGCATCTTATTGTACATATTGTCTTCATAAATATAGAAGAGTTGCTCTTGCATAGTTGGATTTACAACAAAATTGTTATTGATGATTAACTCTAGCTGCTGAGGAGAAAATTCACCAAATTGTTCTAGATTTTCGATATTTGATAAATCCCCCTTAATTTTGTAGGGTTCTAACTTTGCTTCCACTACTCTAGGATTGTAGGCTAACTCTACATTTAATGGTTTATATCCTTCTAAAGTCACAGTTTCTACCAGAGGTACTTCAACTGATGTCTCAAGCCCTTCTTCCTTTGTAGTAGTTGGCATAGTTGTGCAGCTGGATGTGATCATTAATAAAGCAATTAATAACAATAACACTCTTTTTTTCAATTTAATCCATCCTTTCAATTACTAAATTGTTATCCTGCATATAGATTTTGGCATTATAATTCGAACCATTATCTTCAATGTATGCAAAAAGTCCCTTTCTACTATCAAGCTCTGTAATACTGTCATATTCTTTGCTTTCCATAAATCCTTCTATTCCAAATCCTATCCATTTATAAGAATTTATTAACATTTTTTGATTTTCTAATATTTCTATAGATATGATTTCATCTATATTGTCATCATCTATATCATAAAATGTATAGTCTATAAATGGTCTAGCAAGTCGAGACCCCCTCCATTTTGCTAAAAGACTATCCTCCTTAAATGAATATATAAATGGTCTCTTTGCCATAACTGGATGAAATATTGTCTCCTTGTATACACCTATTGAAATCTCTCTACTACCATCTCCATCTATATCACCAGTATCTATTTTCCAAGGTTTAAGCTTGGAAAAATCTTCTCTGTATATTTCAGTTAAGTTATCAACATCATCATATACAACCACATCCTTACCATACTTTCCAAAGACTTCTTTGCTTAGAACAAGAAGCTCGTCTTGATTATCTCCATCTATATCACCTATTGCATAGTCTAAAACAAGGTCCTTCTTTATATATGTGTTTTGAGACAAAAAAATGAGAGAGAATATAAAAATCAGACCTATTCCTATAAGAATAACCTTAACAGATTTCATATATATCTCTCCCAACATCAAATATTTAATTATAGTATAGCAGTAAGTAATTGGAAAATAGTTACAGATAAATTACAATTTACTTACCGATTCCTTGCTCTCTAGCATAGTAAAATAAGTACTGTTGAGCATATCCTGCAAGTTTACCAAATATCCTAGCCCCATGCATCCCAATATGCTTTACATTAGTTTCTTCTTTTAGATAAAAATACTCCATGACCCT
>CAYZZR010000148.1:0-5243 GCA_964482775.1 uncultured Tissierella sp.
CAGCTTTGATGATATTTATTATGATTTACTTACTATTCTGAAATTAAATATGAAAGCAAATTTAAATGAAGTAAATGCTAGCTTATTTAAGGAAATATACTCCAAAGATATTGTTTCAAGAACTAATGACAATAACCCTTTAGAAGTTGTCTATAACTATCATCTATCAAATATCCTTACAAATCTAATAAAAATTGATAATTTACTAAATGAAGGCCCTAGAAACTAATCTAGAGCCTTTTTTGTTTAGCTAGTTATTACTCTATTTTTTCCAGATACCTTAGCCTTGTTTAATTTGTTATCAACAATCTCAATAAGTTCTTCAAAATTCACACTTCCGAACTCAAGAATATACCAACTCATTTTTGATATGATATACCCTAAGATAGAATATTTAAACTAATTCATTAGTAGAGTATTGTGTATAAGTTAGAATAAAAACTCAACTTTTCTATTGGAAGAAAAAATAATATGTGCTATATTAATCTATTGGTATATAATATTGTTTAGGATAGTATGGAATTGGAGGAAAATATGCATAAATTAAGTTATGAAGAAGCACAAAGGTTGGAAAGATATACAAACAAGAAATTATTTGACTTTATGAATGATAACGTTGAAATAGATAAAGCACTAAAGGAAATAAACTCTGAATATCCTTTCTTTTCAGATGAAAGTAAGAACACCGGATTCAAATTATGGTTGAGTATAGACTATATAAATAAAGATGGCAAAAGCTTTATTGAAAAATTCTTAGAGTCTAATTCAAATAATCTAAACCAGTTGGAACGTGACTTACTTGTTGATAGAAACAACTCCTTTATATCCCTATTCGAAATTATGGGCTTTGAAGATGAGAGTTTGATATTATTAGATAGTCTTCAAAACAAGGAATATATAGTCTGTGAACCTCAAATGTCTAAGGTTACAAATGCTGGGGACTTTTTATTTGCTAGAATAGGAAAACTACTTGATGAATATTATTTTATAGGAGAAATTAATTATCTACCAGAAAATGTAAAATCCCTATTTATAGAGGAATTTCTATATGACTTCAACGCAATAAGAAAAGACAATCCAGAATTGATAATTAGAGATTATCAAAAAAAATATTCCCTATCTTTAATTAGAAATTATAATAATTGTATATTCAATGCAATCGAAAATGATGAAGATATAAATGCACTTCTGTACGATGAATTAAATGAATTTGAAGGTTACTTAAAAAACAGGGCAAATAATCTGACCATTGGTAAGCATATTTCTAACTTAATCGAGTTCTTTGAATACTATTTGGTTGAAGAGGATCTAACTCTATATGATTTAGACCAACTTGACTTTAAAAGCTTTTTCCAAGATGCTATAGAGGACGGCTTTATTAATTCCCAGGAGGGTTTAAACTCATATATAAGCACTCTAAAGAGGTATATGAACTTTTTAAGCAATAGAAGTATAGACTATAAAGAGGCTTATCAAGAGCTCAAAGAAATTAGCGATAATAGATTTACCTATATGGAAAACCTAAAGAAAAATAGTAGTCCTTTCAATATCGATAGAATATTGGAATCTCATGTAGCAGATGCACTAAATGAATCGGCTATAAACTTTCTAATAAATTTCGATAGATTCATATTATATACATTTGATAAGGAAGTTGAACTGACATCTATAAAAAAGCAAATAAAGAGAAAGTATTTATTAGAATTAAATGATTTAATCCATGATAAAAGCTTTAGCACTAAAGGTAACCCTAATCAGGAAGATCTTCCTATTATTCATATGTTTTTTAAAATAGCTTTAAGGCTGGAAATGATGGAAATTCAGAAAAATAAATTGAAATTGACAAAGCGAGGCACCAACTTTATCAGATTGAAGGACGAAGAAAAGTTCTCTTTACTATTCTCATGTCTTTGGGATAAGGACTTTATAAATGAAGTTACTACAATTGAATCAAATCTCATTGAGCTAACTAAGAGGGATTTTGTCAATTTGGCCAATACTATGGTTGAAAATAAATCCTACAGTGTTGCACTGCTAATCTCTGAAAATAAATGTAATCCTGATAATTTACTACAAATAAATGAGTACTTAAAAATTTTAGGCTTAATAAAAAGTATCTTCTATCCTAGCTATTCATGGGAAGTTACTAAATTAGGAAAGAGAATCTTCAAGTATTTATATGATAGGAAATTCGCTTCAAATGATGATGCTATAATTGATTTAGACAACTATAGAAAGAGTAAAAAATCATAAGGAGGGAGTATTTTGGACAAATTAAAGCTAGATGACTTCGCAAAATATAAGTTTCTATCAAGTATTAATTTTTCACCTGATGGCAAAAACTGTGGTTTTATAGTTCATCAAATTGATTTGGAGGAAAATAAATACCTATCTAATATCTATTTGTTGGATGAGCACAGACAAGTAAAACAGCTTACCAGTTTAAACGATGAAAAATCCTTCATATGGAAGGATCGGGACACTATTCTCTTTTCAGCCATAAGAGAAAAAAAACATCTTGAAAAAAAGAAAAACTCCCAACCACTCACTGTCTTTTATCAGATAAATATACATGGTGGAGAAGGAAAATTCGCCTTTGAATTACCTATGAATGTTAGCAGTATAAAGATCATAGATCAGGATACCTATATAGTTTCAGCCGAGTTTAATCCTATACTAGAGAACTACATATCACTTGCTGAAGAAGAAAAGAGTAAAGCAATTGAAAATCTTGAATTATCTAAGGCTTACGAGGTATTAGATGAGATTCCATTCTGGTCTAATGGAGATGGTTATACCAACAAAAAAAGAAATAAACTTTATCTCTATCAGCTAAAGGAGCATAAACTGACTCCTATAACTGATGACTTCTCAAATGTTGAAGTTTATTCTTTGAATCAGGATAAATCAAAAATTGTACTTATAACTTCATCCTATATCGATAAGATGAGTCCAAGCACTGAGTTAAACATTTATGATTTAAAGGAGAACAAGCTTGAGAAGATTTCTCCAATCAGAAACTTTTTCTATAGCTATTGTGACTTCTTAGAAGACAAAATAGTATTTGCCGGAAGTGATATGCTCACTTTTGGACTAAATGAAAATCCAGAAATATTTCTATCAGACTATACCGGTACCTATGCAAGTCAAATCTCCGATTTTGATTTAAGCATGGATAATTCAGTTGGCTCCGATTGTAGATATGGCTCTAGTAGAAACATTAAGGTAGATGGCAATCACCTATATTTTATAACTACAGATGCTACATGCTCTCATCTAAATAGAATGGATGTACACGGAAATATAAGGAAAATAACTGAGAATAATGGTTCCATCGATGGATTTGATATCATGGATGGTAAGATTTATTTTATAGGATTAAGAGGATTGAATCTACAAGAAATCTACTCAATAATTGGAAGCGAAGAAAGAATCACGGATTTTAATTTGTGGATAAATCAGGAAAAACATATATCACAAGCAGAAAAATTAAGGCTATCACTTGATGATACCCTTCAAATAGAAGGCTTTGTTTTAAAACCTATTAATTATATAGAGGGTAACTCATACCCAGCAATACTAGTTATTCATGGCGGACCTAAAACGGTTTTCGGAGATGTTTTCTTTCACGAAATGCAATATTGGGCTAATGAAGGATATTTTGTCTTCTATTGTAATCCAAGGGGCAGTGACGGCTACGGAGATGAATTTGCTGATATCAGAGGCAAATATGGCACTATTGACTATGATGATATCATGGACTTTACAGATTTAGTTTTAATGAAATATCCTGATATAGACAAGGACAGAATTGGGGTTACTGGCGGAAGCTATGGAGGTTTCATGACTAATTGGATAATAGGTCATAGCTCTAGGTTTAAAGCTGCAGCTTCTCAGCGAAGTATATCTAATTGGATTTCTTTCTTTGGTACCAGTGATATTGGCTATTATTTTGCAGATGACCAAACTCAAGGAAATCCTTGGAATGAAGTATCTAAAATGTGGGACCAATCCCCTCTCAAGTATGCAGACAAAGTAACCACACCGACTTTGTTCATACATTCCGATGAAGACTATAGGTGCTGGATTCCTGAAGGTTTACAGATGTTCACAGCTCTTAAATATCACGGAGTAGAATCCAGATTTATCACCTTTAAAGGCGAAAATCATGAACTTTCAAGATCTGGTAAACCAAGAAATAGAGTAAAAAGATTAGAAGAAATAAGCAAGTGGTTTGATAAATACCTTAAATAATATGATGAACTTTCTACAAACAACCCTGACTACTTAATGTTAGGGTTGTTTAATATACTTAAGATATAGGTATAATCATATTAAATCAAATGAGGTGTAGCTATGAAGAATTTTTTATATAATTTATTAAAATATAAACCTATGATATTCATCGATAACATCATCTATAGAATCGGTGAAGATAAAGTCTTTGCCTTGGGAGCACAGCTTTCATATTTCTTGATATTGTCTATTTTCCCATTTTTAATAGTATTATTAAACATAATTAGCTATACATCCCTAGTGGATATTGAGCTTGTCAACGATGCAATAAGATATTTGCCTGTGGATATTCAATCCATAATCACAAGCTTTATAGATGACATAGTAAAAAATAGTAGCCAAGGCCTCTTATCAATTGCTGCCTTTGCAGGTATATGGACCGCATCCTCAGGTCTAACTCCAATTATTAGAGCAATTAATAGCGCCTATGATTATGATGAAACAAGGTCTTTTTTTAAACTAAAATTTATGTCCATAGTATTTACCATAGCTTTGCTTATACTATTACTTTTAGTCTTTGTTACTTTAGTTTTTGGTGAAATTCTGGGTAGAAAACTATTTGAATTATTTGGGATAGGAGAGTTCTTCTTAACCATTTGGACATTTATTAGGTTTATTATCCCAGTATTATTCATGATTTATATTTTTGCCCTACTATATAAATTTAGTCCATGTGTAAAGAGGCAAAATAGAATAAGATTAGTAAATGCCTTGCCTGGAGGAATATTTGCTACTATAGGTTGGATTATAACATCTTTAGTTTTCTCATTTTACGTAAGTAATTTCGGTAAATATTCAACCACCTACGGAAGCGTAGGTGGTGTTATAGTTCTTCTTGTATGGCTTTATATTAGTAGCATTATCATCATCCTAGGTGGAGAGATAAATGCTTCCATAGAATTCTTCAAATTAAACGGATTAAGAGTCATTGAAAGCAAGAGCACAAT
>CAYZZR010000149.1:0-5038 GCA_964482775.1 uncultured Tissierella sp.
TTAAGCTTCGAGGAAACTGCTTGCAGTTTCTACACACTGCTGCAACGAGGTGGGATATTTCACCTTGTTATATTATTGTAAATGATTGAATTTTTTGATACTATTATCTTAAGGATGGTGAGTAGATTATGATTACATTAGAAGATGTTTTGGAAGCGAAAACTAGGATTGATGAGTATATAATTAGAACGCCACTACTTAGAGTTCCTGCACTTGATAAATTCTTAAATTGCCAAGTATATTTAAAGCCTGAAAACCTTCAATATACAGGTTCATTTAAGTTAAGAGGGGCAACAAATAGCATTCTTGCTTTGAGTGAAGAGGAGAAAGAAAGAGGAGTAGTATGTTCCTCAAGTGGTAATCATGCTCAAGGTCTTGCATGTGCTGCAAACCGATTAGGTATAAAGGCTACTATAGTAATGCCTGAAAATTGTAATCCTATTAAACTAGAAAATGTAAGAGAGTTTGGAGCAGAAGTGCTATTAGTAGGAAAACTTGCAAGTGAAAGAGATAGAAAGGTAAAGGAAATTGTAAAGGATGAGAAAAAGACAGAAGTACATCCTTATGCTGATAAATATGTAAAAGCTGGTCAAGGAACCATGGCATTAGAGATATTAGAAGATGAACCTGATATGGATATAATTGTTGCTCCTATTGGTGGTGGAGGATTGATATCTGGTGTTTCAGTAGCATCAAAGGGAAAGAAAAAGAGTATTAGGATTATAGGTGCAGAACCTGAGGGTGCTAGAAGATATGGCTTGAGCCTAGAAAAAGGAGAGCCCATAGCCTTAGATAAGGTTGATACAATAGCAGATGGAACTCGTACTGACCATGCTAATCCAAGCAACTTTGAAATCATAAGTAAGTATGTAGATGATATCAGCTATGCAAGTGATGATGAAATAAGACAAGCTATGAAATTGGTGATTCAGAAAGCAAAAATTGTTGCAGAACCATCTTCAGTATTGGGTATTGCGGCAGTGATTAATAGGGATTTAAATATTAAGAAAAGTGATAAGGTATGTTTTGTAATATCAGGAGGCAATAACGACCTTAACTTACTTAGAGAGATATTACTTTAATAACGAGGAAGGTGAACAAGTGGAGATGCTTTAAGCAGCTTCACTTGTTTTTTGTAACCTAGATGTAACCCAATAAAAATTATATCTTGATATAATAAATACATAATTATATCAAGATATAATTATGTATTTATTTCAGTGGTGTGTAGAAACTGCATGCAGTTTCTTCTGATACTTAAATAAATAAATAATTAAACATTAAACTAGGAGGAATTGAAATGAACATATATATGAGAGGAACTGCTTTATCATTAGCAGCAGTATTAGCTATTGGCCCTATGGTTGTAAATGCTGAGAATTCAAATGATGCTACTACAATTATTCCAATCAGTGCTCCAATAGAGGAAGCAGTAGATGAAAGGGTAATGGTTAGTGAATATATTGAATTTAGAGGTAAAATAGAAGAAATTCATGAAGAGAATGGACAATTGTATATTTTAGCTACAAATGAAATTACAGAAGGTGGACTTAACGCATTAAAAGCCTATATTGATAAGGATGTTATATTACTAAACAATAAGGATATGGATTTTGCAGAGAAAGAAGATTTAGAGGTTGGTACAGAGATAGTCATCTTCTATCATAAGGATACTATAATGGCTATGAGTTATCCACCAATGTTAAGCCCAGATGTTTTAGTTATAAATGAAAATGAAGAGCAACAAGTTATGGTATCTAAATTCGATGATGAGCTTTTAAATGCTGAGAAGGATATGTTTATTCGTGTATCTGAAGAAACACCAATTGTAGATATTGAAGGCAACAAAGTTCATATGGATAATATAAAGAATAAAGATCTAATAGTATTCTATAATATCGTGCTTACTAGCTATCCAGGGCAAACTGGACCTCAAAAGGTAGTTCTTATGCCAGAGAGAGAGGATCAAGTGGTAGTTGAAGAAGGATTTATATTAAAGAGTGAGCTAATCAAGAATAGTAACGGAGTGACCATGATACCCCTAAGACATGTAAGTGAAGCATTAGGCTATGAAGTGACTTGGGAACAAGAGACTAATTCAGTTGAATTGACTAAAGGTGCTCAATGGACACAGATAACAATAGGAGAAAATAGATATAGCTTTGCAAAGATGATAGTTCGCCTAGATGCGGCTCCTGAGTTAATGGATTCAAGCACTTATGTACCTCTAGGATTTGTTGAACAAGTATTGCAATCAAGTGTAGAAAAACTTGAAAATGGAGACTTAAGAATAATAAATTAATTTAAGCTTCGAGGAAACTGCTGCAACGAGGTGGGAGATATTTCACCTCGTTATAAAAGTAGTGGTTTCCCACTACTTTTATTAATATATTTAGGATATTGACTTGCTATCAAAATGTATTTGATATATAATTAACTTGCTAATTGAATATATGCATGTTAGGAAGCTGGGTGTAAATCCCACACTGTCTCGCAACTGTAAAAGCGTAGATAAAGTAATTATGCCACTGGGAAACTGGGAAGGCTACTTTAATCGTTGAGGCTTAAGTCAGGATACAAAGAATATGCATGATGTATTTCCTTACGTAGGATGAGGATGCTCAAATGATGTATTTTTTTTATGTCTTTTTTGCACTTATCCTTTTGGGTAGGTGCTTTTTATGTTACATTATTAAATTAAATTTAGGAGGAAAACAATGAATACTAATGTTGAAAGGATTGACAGAAACAATATTAGGCTTTTAACAAAATGTGGGGTATTGATTGCATTATCAGCTATTGGGGCAATGATAAAGATTCAAGGTACAATTGCATTTGACTCCTTGCCTGGATACTTTGCAGCACTTTATATTGGTCCTGGAGCTGGTGCACTTGTAGCTGCTTTAGGACATCTATTGACAGCTATGACAAGTGGTTTTCCATTGACATTGCCGATGCATCTTATGTTGATGGGTGTTATGGGAATTACTGCATATATTTTTGGGGTTTTGGGCAATAAAACAAATGGAATTCTTGCTTGTATTGTTGCAACTATTTTAAATGGACCTATTTCTACACTTATTGCTGCTGTCACTGCATCAGCACTAGGAATGCCATTTAGCGGTTCTGCTATGTTTAATGCTCTTGTGATACCTTTGACAGTAGCATCTGCTGCAAATATTGTATTAGCATATATAATATTTAAAATGTTAAAAAACAAAAGAATATAGGTGGTTTAAATGTTTAAATTTAGGGATCTTACTATTGTGGATATTACATCAGACCAAAGAATGGTTATAGCCTGCGATTCCTCAGGTGGAATAGGGGATAAAGAAGGAGATCTAGTAAAGGTTTCTCCTCAGGTCCTAGGAGAGCTTACAACACAAGTAGCAATGATGGAACTACTAGCTACAGGAGCTACACCTATAACCATTGTAAATACATTGGGAGTAGAAATGGATGCTACAGGAAAAGAAATAATAAAAGGTATCAAGAAAGCAATCCAACCATTGAACTTGGAAGATGCAATATTAACTGGAAGCACAGAGGAAAATATACCAGTATGCCAGACTTCAATGGGAATCACCATTATTGGATTAATGGATAAATCCAAATGGAGAATAAAAAAGGCTGAAAAAAATGATATAATTGTAGCTGTTGGTCTACCTAAAATGGGCAATGAAATCTTAGAAGATAAGGGTAAAAATATCATGTCTATGAATATATTTTTAGAATTGTTGAAAAAGCCATATATCAAGGATATATTGCCCGTTGGGTCAAAGGGGATAGGGTATGAAATGAATGTAATGGCTAGCACAAGTGAATTGGAATGTAATGTTTACAAAGATATAAAAATAGACATAAAAAAATCTGGTGGTCCTGCAACCTGTGCTATTGTGGCTATAGATGAAAAGGATTATGAGGATTTGAAAAATACCTGTCCAATACCTGTAAACAAGCTAGGATATTTGAGCTAGTAGATATCAATAAAGTTTACAACATTTTAACAATTAGTTAACTCTAAAATAATATATTGATAATATACTTTAATAAAGAAATAAAAATTGAATTCAAATATATTATTCTAGAGGGGGATTCTTATGCTTAATGGATTAAAGATTAGGGAATTAAGAAATATGAAGGGTTACACCACTTTGGACATGTCAAAATTCACTCACATCTCAAAAAGCTATATTGAGGAATTAGAACGTGGAGACAAGGTAAACCCAGCCTTCAACAAAGTAGTATATTTAGCTCAAGCTTTAGGTGTTAAGGTAGACGATTTAATATTAAGAACTGAGTAAATTTATATAATAGATAAAGAGCATATCAAGTTGATATGCTCTTTATCTATTCAAAACTAATATTATATTCTCCGTCTATTTTTTCTACTATAACAGTAAAACTACCCTTTTCTAAAATGCTATTTGGTATTTTAATTTCTTGTTTAGTTAAAGTAAACAAGAGCTTTTCTATGGATTCAACAGCCTTTAAATTAGTAGCATCCACATCTGATACTAAGACTCTTGGTCCACTTGGGTTAATGGTAGTTTTTATTCCTTCACCTGTTAGAAGCAATCCATCCTCAGTAATGACGTCTTCTTTGAAATGATTTATATCATAGGATATATTTTCAGAAATTTCCTTTAAAGTCATATCAGTTAAGGCCTTATCTTTATATTCTAATTCATTTATTTTAGTTTTTATATTCTCAACTGCCTTATCTACTTTTATACTAGCATTCTCATTTAGCATACCTGAATAATTTAAGACAAGTATAACCAAAGCTACTATAATGGCTAGTTTAATTAATTTCACATATATCACCTCGAAATTATTATAACACAAGTTTGTGAATTCTTCACTAAACTATTGATAAGGCTAGCATTTAAATTAATTTTATATGCAAGGTGGCTTATGATATAATGTTGATATCGAAAAGAAAATTCCATGTAGCAAGGAGATGATAGTGTGAAAATAGTAGTTATAGATGGTTATTCCTTAAATCCGGGGGATTTAAGTTGGGACGGGCTAAAAG
>CAYZZR010000150.1:0-4967 GCA_964482775.1 uncultured Tissierella sp.
CTGCCTTAGTGGATATCTGCTGACTTATTACACTTGATATCAGTGCCGAAAATATATCAGGATCAATTTCTCTTTCTATCATTCCTATTTTATCTATTTCTACACCTAATGTAGGGTCTTGCCCCTTTAGATATTCTATTTCCTTTTTTGTATATTTAAAGTGGCTCATGAAAAATTGCTACCTCCAACCTTAAATTTTTTTATAGAATTCATTGTTCATCTCCCAAAAATAATTCATTCAATATCTTTAAGGATTGTTCAAGCTGAGACTTTTCTACCAAAATCTCAGCTCCAAATATGGAACTACTCCCTGTAACAATTCTCATATAGCCACCTGCACCATGATCTCTTACTATATATGGAATTTTATTTTCTTCAAGGAGACCTTTAATCATATTTAATTCGAAGTCACTATTTACAGATTTCAGCAATACCAATTCAATATTTGTATCTGAGTTTTTAGCTTTTCTATTTTTCTTCTTAAACATACAATTCTCCTCTCATATTCAACATTTCCATTTTATCCCAACTATTAAAGCTAATTCTAATCTTCGAATAGAATTTCTATACCTGATTCCCCGATAATAGTTATTCCATTCTCAAGTAACAATTCCACCATTACTCCATTGCCATCTACTAAAGTTCCAGTGAATGTACCATCATAAATCTTTCCATATCCACATGAAGGACTATGTTCTTTCAAAATAGCAAATTTACAATCATAGAATTTGACTAGTTTTAAAACCTCATTGGCACCTCTTTCATAAAAATCGGTTGTATCATCGCCAGTTTTGGTAACAACCTTATTCATCAATATTTCTGCCGGCTCTCGTGGAGTTTTCATTCCCCCATATATTTCAGGACATATTGGAACCAAGTGATGTTTTTCTTTAAGAGCTTGAAGCTGTTCAACAAATATGCTTGTACCATCATATCTACAATTGATACCTAATAAGCAAGCACTTACTAAAATGTTCATATTCCTTTCCTCACTTTCACAAAGGTTTAATTTTGGTTTATGGATAATAATCTCTTATGATTATCTATCTAATAAAAAAGACTTAATCACTGCAAAATATTCTCTTACATACTGTTGTATCAATATAGAAGGTGGTACTTGGGCTGGTAGTCCATAGGCATTTGCCCCAAGTCTATCTGCTAAAACTTTCGATCTGAATATATGAAAGCTATTGGATACTAATAAAACCTTTGGACTTTCTATATTATCTATTTCATTAATTATATTTAAGCTATTTCTTATATTTTCAAATGTACTTGTTGACTTGTCTTCAATTATAATTCTATTTTTATCTATGCCACTATTTATTAAATATCTTTCCATAGCTACAGCTTCTGATATGTATTCATCTGGACCTTGTCCACCAGATACTATTACCTTTAAATCCATGTCCTTCTTTAAATATTCCTCTGCTGCCTTTAGCCTTTCATGCAAGGCTGGTGATGGAACAACTCCATAAAGCCTTGCCCCTAAAACAATCATATAATCAACATCATCTACATCACTGATGTTACCATTTATAATTATTAAACCTTCTATCAATAAAAATGAAATTATAAACACTATAATTAATGTTCTAATAATTTTATGTATAGTTTTTCTCAGCATGAAAATCTCCCTTAGCCATCTTCTTTCAATTACAATTAAATCTAAAATTAATTTTACCTATTTATCTATGGATAAATCCTTATACATGATTATATGAGGACCTATAGTTGAATAATCAAATACTTCTCCGTACACCTTGAAGCCCAATTTAATATAATAGTCTTGAGCGGTAGTTCTTGCATTACACCATATAAAGTTAGAACCTCTCTCTTTTATAATGTTCTCACCATAATTGACTATGCTTCTACCAGCCCCAAGCTTTTGATACTCATTAAGAGTTGCCATTGCTCTTAGTCGATATTGATTTTTAATAGAGAAATCACCATGATTCTCAAGGCAAAAAGACACAATACTTACCAGATTACCATCATAAAATCCCCCAAGATGAAATGAATTGTCGTGATAGTCCGTTTCAAATTTACATTCATCAATTGTCTGATTTGGACGTAGTATTTTATGTCTGATACTATAAGTCATCTCAGGTTCAATCATTCTAACTTCAACCATATACTTCCTCCAATGATTTTATCATAAAATAAATACATAATAATATTACTTAAGAAATAATACTTAAGAGAGATACATCTACCAGTACTAGGTTAAATATAAAGAACGTGCAATAGTTTCATTACAATTTGGAATTTGTTAGATTTACGTTATGCTCATTTTGCCAATACATTACAAGCTCTACTTCATCAGTATTTTCATCTATTTGCTCTTTTGAAACTACAAAGTTTTCTCTAAGGTAAAAATCAACAGCACGGGCATTCTTTTTATAGACTTGCAACATTAATTCAGAGTTATTCTCCTTAACATAATTAAGTAAGGCTTTTCCTATTCCTCTGGACTGACTATTTGAATCAATGAATATCCCAGCAATATAGTTACCCATTAATCCAATAAATCCTTGAATTTCCTTATTGTCTTCGTAAACAAATATTGTAGCATTAGGCAGCATTTCTTTAACTAACTCATAATTCTTTTGCCAGTAACTTGCATGAATAAAATCATGAGCTTTAATGTTTGTATCTAACCATATTTTCATAACCATTCCTAAATCATTTATTTCAAATTTTCTAATCATATTTGCTCCTTATGTACTATTTTAAATTAATCCAAGGTAATCCAATACCTCTGAAAAACTTCGCTATTGTCTATATCTTCTGAATCTAATACTCCTCCATTATTAATTATAGTTTTAGCTGATCCAAAATTATCTTTTGAGCAAGTTATTAGAACTTTTGATAATCCCATAGATTTACATTGCTTTAGGGCTAGAGATAGCATATTGCTTGCATAACCCTTTCTTCTCTCACTTGGTCTGATACCATAACCAATATGCCCACCTCTAAATTTTAAGTTATCATTTAGTTGATGTCTAATTTCTATTGCACCTAGTAATTTATTCTCATTATTTATTAACCAATATGTAGAGCAGGGTACAAAACCATCAGGCAAACCAAGACCAAGACTATATCCATTTAATTCGTCTACTAATGTATCAAAATCATTAGTATCAAAGTTTAAACTCCATGGAACAATATCTCCACCATACTCCTTCCATTCTAATATCATATTTAAATATTCATTCTTCAAGCTAAGGTTGGGTTTAATTAATTTTATATTTTCTTTCAAAATAAATACCTCCATAATTTAGATATGAAATTCCCTAAAATGGTAATACTGTGAGTATATATCCACCAGCTACTAAACTTAGAAAATTAGCTGATATTACAAACAAAAATCTTCTTAGTTTTTTATGTTCCTTTATGTTTGAATTTATGACTATAGACTCAACTATAAGAATGAGTAATTCAAGAGCTATTAATCCAATGAACAAATAGCTTTGTATCGGAAACAAACCATTGATCCAGATATTTAGAGCTCCTTGGGTTATCAAGTTGATTATCAGAAAAACCTTCCATGACTTCCTATCTCTAAATCCAAATAGCCAGAATATGGCCCCTTCAATAAGTAATGTAAAAGTAAGACGCATTGACACTAATAATATAGACCTTGTTAATGATTTCCCTGGTGTAAGTGTTCTTGACTCCAAATCTAATGTATAAATATTTTGATATTTATGTACAGGTTTTTCAATATCTACTTCATATGATAGATTATTGGATTTAATATTTACCGCATAACTAGAAGTTTTATTTATTTCATGTGAATAGAAAACATAGTACTTTTCAAATATCTTATCTATTACCTTGGCTTTTATATCAGTATTGTCTTTCCCAATACTAATTTCTAAATCTGCAGGAGCATCTGGTACAATTATCATTATAGAAGGCGGCTCTGCAGAATTTCCATAGCTTATACTACTTATATTTAATATCAAAATAAATAAGGCTAAAATCATTGATAAACGTCTTTTTAAAATCATAATGCCTACCCCCTCTATTTTAAAAAATCAAGTAAATCTATTAGTTACATCCTACGTTATAAACCATAAAATGTAAGTACCTTAGTAATATATTTAATTAAGATTTACCTCTTTATCAGATCTATAGCTATAATTTAGAAACACCCAATTCATCTAAAAAACATTTTCTAGTTTCATCGTTTAAATATCTTGTTGGTATTATATGTGCTGTAAATCCACTTAAATAAATTAGTATCATATCCTCATAGACTTTTACTGTTTTTATACCTTCTTTTGAAGTGATTTCAGTAGAATGTTCATTAATAACCTTTATATCATTTCCTTCTATTATCATGGTGTTTTGGCATATCATAGCTGAATTATCTCCATCTTTCAACATTTCTTTAACAGATTTTTTTATAATCCTCTCATATGTTTTAGGAAACCCTATAATCCATCCTCCTATAAATAATATCGCAATAATCCCCCAATAAAGTTTAGGCTGATTATACAAACTTGGACCAATGAAAAATATTGCCATTCCGCATATAATTGAAAGTAGATACTTCATAATATTGTATTGCTTTTTATGAGATTTTGAATTATTAGCATGATATATGTTAAACTTTATATAATCCTCTTCTGTTACTTCATACTTTAGTTCCATAATGTTTCTCTTACCCCCTATATAATTTTGCATTAGCTTTTAGTCTTTAAATAATCCATATCTGTAGTACTCATGGCGCCAGTAGATTGGTAATTTCCTATAAAGGTACATCATTATCTCGTTATAAATAGTACAAGACAATAGTATAATCTTATTAATTAAAAGTAGGTGCAACTACTCCAGCTAAAATAATTAAAAGAGATATGCCCGCAACTAAGATGTTCTTTCCAGAAGCATTTTTATCTTTTATAATTTCAGCTAAACCATAAGAAAAAGAAAATACGAATACGAATGGCCAAATAAAC
>CAYZZR010000151.1:0-4963 GCA_964482775.1 uncultured Tissierella sp.
TTAGGACAATTTATATTATTTGCCATAAACAAACCTCCTTTATACGTAACATACTATTTCTATATAGTATATTCATAGAAAAAATTATGGTTACATTTGAATCCTAGCCATGCTTTAAGGCTTTAAGAGGAATAAGTAAAAGTAAGGAACAAAAGGTAACCCCTTTGTCCCTAAATAAATACTAGCAATCTCTTCCGCCAAACATGCCACAATTACAGAATATAATCACTAATAAAAGGAAGAAAAATAGTAATGAATCGTCTATTCCGCCTTCACAGCCTTCACGTCTTCCACCAAATAAATTACCCATACATGACACCTCCGTATTTTTCTTGAGAAGATACTCTCATAATAAGTTATGCAGGAGGTGTAAATTTTGTTAATTATATATATTTAAGAGGATTGTTAGATAAAAAGAGATTTTTCATTATTTATTGTGACCATTAAAAATGCTTTTAATCTTAAAAGTCTTTTTGAAAGTATGGTAATATTTAATTGTGGAAGTGCAACCTTAATGAAATGTTTTCTATATCAGGGGTACTGGAAGTGCAACCTTTTAATGAAGTTTAAGTCTAATAAGTAAGGAGGGAAGGAAGTGGAGGAAAAACAGTTAATAAAGATGCTAAAAAAAGGAAATGAAGAAGCATATTATGAATTAGTAGGTCTATATGGGAATAGACTTCTGAGAACTTCCTTTCTAATGGTTAAGGATGAAGTTGAGGCTGAAGATATTGTTCAAGAGACATTTATTAAGGTTTTTAAATATGTAAAGGGTTTTAAGGGAGAAAGCTCCTTATATACATGGATATATCGTATTTCACAAAATATCATAAAAGATAGAGTGAAATCACAAATATTTACAAGTATCTATGAGGATAGTGAAGTTGATTTTAGCACCCCTGAGGATATAATTATTAACAATGTGGATAGAGAAATATTGCGATCTGAATTGTATCAACTGAATTTTATATATAAGCAAGTATTGATATTATTTTACTTTGAAGATTTATCTATAAAGGAGATATCACAAATATTGGATGAAAAGGAAGGAACCATAAAAAGCAAGCTATCAAGAGGCAGAATATTGCTAAAAAAAGCTTTGGAGAAAGGAGGAGAGTTTAGTGGACAATAAGGACTTATTAGATAAAGAGATAAATGATTTAATGATTGATGAAACAAAAGACTTAACTCTTTCACAAAGCTCAATAGAAAAAATAGTTAACTCTAGAGAAAAAACATTAAAGGATAGACTAAATATATTACTAGATAAGGAGATTGAAATTCCACTGGCTCCTGCCATAGTAGGATTTGCTGCTCTTCTTATCATAAGCATTTTACCTAAGAATTTACTAGAGAATCAAGAAATCAAGGTAATAAATATTGGTTCTTCAAGGATTTTTGTTAGGGAAAAAGAGGTGAGTAAAAGATGAAGATAAAAATTAAGGTTAGAACTATTATAAAGATTTCTCTTATAGCTCTATTTATTTTTATTATTGCAATTCCCTTTGTCACCTTGGAAATAGCTAATTATCTGGATAGTAAAGACTCTAATAAAGCTAGAGTTTTTTATGAAAGCTATTTAGGAAAGACAATAAAGTTTCAAGACGACCAAGCCTTATATAATTATGCAAAAAATTTGATGGGGACTCCCTATAGATATACTATTATGATGCAGGGTTCTGGTGGAAGTGGAGACAAAAGTACCCAAGAGGATTTAAAAAAGGCCAAGGATGCACTTGAAGTAATTATAAAAAAGGGAAAGGGAGACTATTTTGAACAAGCTTATATGGCTATAATGGATATTTGCATAACAAGTCAAAATCCTAAGGAATTAGTAGCTTGGATAGAATGGGGAAAAAACTCTGGGGATAATGATATTAATTATATAGGGGATTTATATAATGCTTACTATCACTTTGTAAATAGGGATTATATAAAGGCTAAGGAGATTCTAAATATATATGAATCTAATGATATATCTGATTATAGGCATTACTTTTTAAAAGGTTATATAGCCTTATTTGAAGGAGATTTAAATAAGGCTAAAAATTACTTTGAAGAAGGTAATAATATTGGCATTAGATATGATGATACCATGTTTGGAACTGCATCTCACCAGAATCGATTGTATTGGATAGATGAATATGAAAAGGACCTTATGGGTGATTACAAGGTAAGAGGAAGGGTGAGCTTCAATGGGCAACCTATGCCATTCGTAGAGATTTATATGCAGGAAAACTATGGAGGCTATAGCAGTAGCGGGGAGGAGTTTATTGGAATCACTGATATAAATGGTGAGTTTGAGACAATGGGCTTTAAAGAAGGTAGATACGATATAGGTATAGGCTTAAGCGACTCAATCCTATTTGACAAGGTATTTCTAAGTAGGAATCAAAGATTTATAGATATAGAAGGGGATATAAACTATGATTTTGCTTTTTCCTCACCTATAAAAATCCTAAGTCCAAGATCTGCTACAGTTTTAAATGGGAATGAATTTAGAGTAGAATGGAATGAGGTTAAAGGCGCATCATATTATGATATTCAAACCATAGTATTTGAAAACAATGATGAGGATTCTGGAAGCTCAACTAGGTTTTCCATATTGAATTCTTCCATGCATAGAAAGCTTAAGGATAAAGAGATTATAATGGATTTGGATACCTTAAAAAAAGAGACAGGAAGCTTTATGTGGTCAGGTGAAGAAAGAATAGTACATCCAGGTGCAATATTAGGAAACCTTATTTCTGGTTATGAGTATCCTATAGTTGTAAATGCATATGATGAAGACGATAATCTAGTAGCTAGTAGTTTACCTATAAATAGCTATTATGACAATATGCCTAGTATAAAGCTAGAAGGGAAATTAAGTGAGGGTGAGAAGCTTATTTTCAACAGACAATATGAAGAAGCCATAGATTATTACACTAGTATATTGGAGAGAGACCCTAAAAATGAAGAGGCCCTAATCTATTTATCCAAGACATATTATGTTGAATATAAGAAAGATATGGAAGACTATGATAAGGCCTTAGAATATGCTTTAAGGTATAATGAAATAAAAAATGATAGCAGCTTGATATATAATGTAATAGAATTTATGGATCATGATGCTCATAGAAGACATAAGGATTTAATAATCAATATTTTTGAAAGTATAGATGAGGAAAATCGATGGGAGGATTATTACTTCAATAAGGGAAGGTTTTATTTAAGCATTAGAGATTATGAAAAGGCTAGAGAAGCTTTTGAAGAATCCAATTATGGAAGCACAAATCTATTATTTATTGACCTTTATTTAGGGGATTTGGATTCTGCTCTAGATAGGCTGGAGGATGGGATTGACCTATACAGAATGGATAAGATTATATTAAGAGATTCAATAACTGGATTGATTCAAGGAGATAACTTGAGCGAGGATTATGATTATCTTAAAGAGATTCTAAATAGTATACTAAGTGAGAATATAAGTAATGAAGAGGGTCTTAGCATTTTCAATAAAATGAATAAAAAAATAACGAATCAAAATCTTAAAGCTTTATTAAATGAGATTAAATTAAATGAGAACTGGGATATGGAATACTAATCTTTGGGTATATTATGGATATTAAATAAATCAAGAGGTGAGTTTATTGAAGAACTTTAGATTTCATAGCCCAACCAATATTGTCTTTGGGACTGGTTCTGTAGGACAGCTAGGAAGACTAATCGCAGGTAAGTATAAGAAAATTCTCCTACATCATGGTAGTGGAAGTATAAAAAAATCTGGCTTATATACTGATGTAATGAATATTCTCAAGGAGTATGATTGCCAAGTAGTTGAGCTTTCAGGTGTTGAGCCTAATCCCAAGCTTAGTCTTGTTAGAAAAGGGATAGAAATAGCTAGAGAAAATGATATTGAATTGATATTAGCTGTAGGGGGAGGAAGTGTCATAGACTCAGCCAAGGCAATTGGCATTGGTGCAAAATATGATGGAGATGTATGGGACTTTTTTGAAGGCAAGGAAAGGGTAAGGGATACTATTCCAGTCGGCGTAATTCTCACCTTACCAGCAACAGGTAGTGAGGCTAGTATGGGTTCAGTAATTACCAATGAAGATGGACCGAGAAAGCTTTCAGTAAATCACGATTTATTGAGACCTATATTTGCAATAATGGATCCAGTTTTAACCTTGACCCTACCAGATAGGCAGACCTTCGCAGGGATTACGGATATATTGTCCCATGTTCTTGAAAGGTACTTTACCAACACTAAAGATGTTGATTTAACTGATGAATTATGTGAAGGTACTATGAGGACTGTAATTAGAAATGCATATATATTGAAGAAGGATCCCAAGGATTTAGCAGCAAGAGCTGAAATTATGCTATCTGGGACTATTGCACATAACGGCGTTTTAGGTATAGGCAGAGAGGACGATTGGGCCAGTCATGGGATAGGACACGAGCTAAGTGCATTTTATGGAACGACCCATGGAAGAAGCCTAAGTATAATATTTCCAGCATGGATGAAATACGTTTATAAAGAAAATACAAATAGATTTGTACAATTTGCTACAAATGTATTCCAGGTATCATCAGTAAACAAAAGCGATGATGAAGTTGCTATTGAAGGAATAAATAGCTTTATATCCTTTTTAAAGGATATTGGTCTACCAACCTCCTTTAAAGAGGAAGGATTACCTACAGATAACTTTGAAATCATGGCAGAAAATGCAACAGAAGGTGAAACCATAGGAAGCTTTAAAAAACTGACTAAAGAGGATGTAATAAATATCTATAATTTAGCTAAATAATTTGGAGTCATCATAGGAAGTGGCATCAATTATCAAAAAATGATAATTGATGCCACTTCCTTTTTAACATAGTTTTGCATAAGAAAAATCATTCTAAGATATTAGTTTATGATATACTTAAGCTAATAAAATGATGGAGGGATTATATGATAAACTTTGAATACTAT
>CAYZZR010000152.1:0-4860 GCA_964482775.1 uncultured Tissierella sp.
ATCAAAATATAACTATACCGTACCTCAGATATAATTTACTGTGGGTATATTATCCCTAACCTAATGAAAGAGTAATGCGCAAATGAGGTGATTAGATGGAATACCCATCAAAAAATGATTTTTATCTAAAATTTAAAGCTTTATATGATAACCGAGGCATATTTAGTGATTATATCTTGGTAGCTACTAGCGACAATATATATCCTGCTACAGGAGTTCAAGCAGATAATATCATTGGTGAAAAAGTCTCTGACATAGTAATAGCAAATGAAAATCTATTCATGCTCAAAGAATTTTACAATATGCTAATTCCAGGTATAAGAAGAAAATTTGATATATATTTTGCCGAGTATGATAGGTACTATCTGGTAAGTCTATTTAGCTATGAAAAGGATAATGTGCTTATTATTTATAACGATATAAGCAAAATCAAGAAACAAGCTGAAATTTCCCGGATAAAGACCACTAAAGGACAAAAATATTTCTTTAAAAGCGACCATATAGATGATTACTACAAGGATAAACTAACAGGCCTTTATACAAGGAGTTTTTTCAATCATGAGCTAGAGCGACTAGACACAGCTAGAATGCTGCCCCTAAGTGTCATATTTGCAGATGTAAATAGCCTAAAACTAGTAAATGATGCCTTTGGACACGACATGGGAGATGAACTTTTAAAGAAGGTTACCAGCATAATGAAGAAAGCCTTTAGAGAAGAGGATATCATAGGTAGAATGGGTGGTGACGAGTTTGCCATATTATTACCGCAAACCACAGAAGAAAGGGCTCTAGAAATAGTTGATGGATTAAAAAAGGAATACGCAAACAATCCTTTGGAGTATATAGTCCTTAGCGTAAGCTTTGGAGTGGCGACAAAGGTAAAAAGTAGTGAAGATATAAATGAAATACTAAAAAAAGCTGACAAGCGAATGTATTATATGAAAATCAAAGAAAATAAAGATGCCAAGGAGTATATGATTGACCACTTAAAGAAAAAGCTAGAAGAAATAACTGATGAATCAAAGGCCGATTATGACAAGCAGTTGGAATTGAGTTTTATGATGGCAGATGCATTAAATTTAGATGAAAACTCAAAGGAAGAACTAAAGCTCCTCTGTGAATACCATGACATAGGAAAGGTTGGGGTAGCCAAGGATATACTTCAAAAACCAACACCACTTTCTAGCCATGAATGGGAGGATATAAAGCGTCATAGTGAAATAGGTTATCACATTACAAAAGGAACAAAAAGAAATCTAGCAATAAATGATCTCATACTAATCCATCATGAAAGATGGGATGGCAATGGATACCCAGGATTTTTACAAGGAAAGGATATACCTATAGTAGTCAGGGTGTTTTCTATAGTAGATGCTTATGTGGCCATGATAAGCGACAGACCATATAGAAAGAAAATTAGCAAAAGTGAAGCACTAAAAGAGCTAAGAGAAAACGCAGGAACACAATTTGATCCAGACTTGGTTGAAATCTTTATTAATGCAATCAATAAATATCAAGCTGCCATGTAGAAAATGTAGCTTGATATTTTACATATTAGAGAGCTTATAATCGTTTGAATATTCTAAAACAAGGTATAAATATATATAGTGAAAGAAAAAGGACTTTAATAGGGGATGATCAGATGGAATTATATATATCAACATTTGGAAATTTTGATATAAAGATTGGAAATGAATCATTATTGCAAGAAACAAGTAGGTCATATCGCCTATTCAAGCTTTTTCAATATTTCATGACCTTCAAAAATAAAAAACTATTGCCAGAAACTATAATCGATAATTTATGGGAAGATACAGAATCCCATGATCCTAAAAACATGCTGCGTGCACAGATATTTAGACTTAGAAAGATCATAAAAGGATTCTTACCTGAAGATGCAAATGAAGAAGATTATATGATTATAACCTTTAACAATGGCTACTACTCTTTAGAAATTGGCGAAAAGACCATATTGGATTTTCAAAACTTCGAAACTAAAATATCAATGGCTGATGCTCTAATATTTACAAATAGAGATCAAGCAATAGAAGAATACAAAAATGCCTTGAGCTTATATAAAGGTATATATCTTGAAGAAAACTCATCTGATATATGGCTCATTCCAGTTAGAAACTACTATAAAAGATTGTATCTAAAAACCCTTTTCAAACTCTTAGACATATATAAGAGCGATGAAAAGCATGATAAAATCATTGAACTTTGTGAATCATCAGCTATGATTGAACCTAACGAAGAAACTACTCATATATATATGATGGAAGCAATGCTAAAATTAGGCCAAATAAAAAATGCCATGAGCCATTATGATTATTTCTCTGCCATGTTAGAAAAGGAAAAAGGAAGCGATTCAACACTAGCAATGAGAGAAATAAAACTAAAAATCCAAAATTATTATACAGAAAAAGGTGAACTTGATATTATAAATGTAGAAAGGATACTTGAGGACCCAGAAGAAGGTCCCCTACATTGCGACTTGGATTACTTTAGGATGGTTTTTAACATAGAAAAAAGGAAGAGAAAACCAAAAGATCATGACCCAAACTTCATTTCCCTAATTTCGTCAAAATGTGAATATAACTGTTCATCTAAAAAGGTTAAAAGATGGGTAAAGCTAATGGAAGAAGTATTGGATAAGACCTTAAGAAAAGGAGACATCTATACATTCTGGAATGACACACAAATCATAGTCCTATTGCAAACAGTAAAAAGAGAAGGACTAGGAACTATAGAAGATAGAATAAGAAAAAACATGGAACCCCTATTGAACGAAAATCATTTCAAAAGAGAGATAAAGTTCATCCCAATATCCTCTAATCAAACATAAAATAAACACCCCAAAAAAGATACTAGGAAAAAACAACCTAGTATCTTTTTTACGCCCTCTTCCCTATTACTTCTTCCCTCTTCCTTCTTACCTCTTACCTCTAAACTCTTCTCTCTTACCTCTAACCTCTTCCTTCTTACCTATTATTTCTTACTTCTTACCTCTTACCTATTTTATTTCGTAATTAAAATATAACTCTAAAGAAATCCAAATCTAACGGTACAATACCCTATATATAACATAGCATAGGTATATATCCCCTAAGTAGAACAACAAAAGAGTTTAATGATATTTTAACCTAATTAATTAAATGGAGGTGTGAATAATGAAAAAAGGAAAGAAAAAATTAGTAGTGTTTATAGTAGCCTTTATGCTGATATTTAATTTAGGCTTAGATTCACTACTAGCATTTGCAACTACGCCACCTAATCCTGGCAATATCGTAGTTAATAAGACAGCTCATCGATTACTTGGAAAATGTAGAACCTATGAAGTAATATTAAATATCACAGGTACCCCGCCGCCAAACAAAGCTGTGGATGTGGTCCTAGTAATAGATGTATCCTATAGCATGAATGGTAACCCCATAAACCAGGCGAAAACAGCAGCTAAAAGTTTTGCTAATAATGTTTTAGGAAATAACAATCCAAATGGCAATAGTATATCTATAGTTAAATATTCAACTAATGCAAGCCAAGTTAGTGGATGGACTAACAATCTAACAAGTGTTAATAACGCTATAAATGGATTGAATGCAAATGAAATCGCATATACAAACATTCATGATGGTTTGATAAAAGCAGAGACGCTGATTGATTCTGCAAGAGCCCAGGCTAATAAAGTCATAGTATTATTATCAGATGGTGCGGCAAATAGGTATATGGATGGAAATACAACTAAATCAACAACTAATTACCCTACTCAACACACTGAATCAACCATTAAGGCGTATCAAAAAGGGCAAGCTCTTCAAAGTAAAGCGAATATATTTACTATTGGCTTGTTAGGAAGTTTATCGGGAAATGAAAAAAATGTAGCAGAAGATACTCTTAAAAAGATAGCTCCTAATGGACAATATCATGAAGCACCAAGTGCAAATGATTTATTAGCAATATATAATCTAATATCTCAGCAAGTAAACTATTCAGCAAAGAATGCAGTAGTAAAAGATAAGATAGGAGACAATTTTAATTTAATAGAAAGTAGTTTACCAAGTGGTGCTAGCTATGATGCAGCAACTAGAGTGATAACATGGACTCCTGGAACCATAGGTACCTCAGCACAGCTTAAATATGAAGTCCAAGCAAAATCCGAGTTTTTAGGAGGTTTAGCATATACAAATGAGTATGCTACATTAACCTATACTGATATAAATAATGCAAATCAAAGTAAAGACTTTAATAAGCCTCAGGTAAACGTACCTTCTAAACTAGAAGTTGAGCTAGAAGATGCAAGTATTACAGCAGGTGAAAGTATCTCCTTAGGAAGCAAAATTCTTGATATCACAGGTGGAGATGGAGATGGAACCTACACCTACAAGTGGAGAATAGCAGGAAGTGAAACAATCATATCTACAGATAGAGATCACTCTGTAAGTCCTACAGAAGACACACAGTATGAATTAACAGTAACAGATAGCAACAATTGTGTGGCAGTAGCTACTATGTGGGTAAGAGTTACAACTCTAATAGATATAGATGTAGAAAAACAATGGAATGGCGGATCAGATAGACCAGAAGTAACAATCAATCTACTAGCAAATGGAGATAAAGTAAAAGATCTTAAATTAAATGCAGGTAATGAATGGAAAGATACTTTTGAAGGTCTTCCAAAATTTGATGATAGTGACAATGAAATAACTTACACTATAACTGAAGATACAGTAGAAAACTATAATCCTGTCTATACAGGTAGTGTAGAAAATGGATTCACTGTAACCAACACCTATATCATTCCAGGAGATGGAAGCTTCACAGCATTCAAAGTATGGGATGGCGGAACAAAGCCAATAGAAG
>CAYZZR010000153.1:0-1313 GCA_964482775.1 uncultured Tissierella sp.
TATGTACAGAAGTTTATATAGACGATAAATTGTTAATACAAGATTTTTATAAAGATGAAATACCTATAAAGTATGAAAATACTGCATTGATAGTAGAGTCAAGACGAATAGATTCTGCTTGGACAAAAGAATTTGACCAGTTTATTGAAAATCAGAAAAAGATAAATAATGTAGTATATCAAAACAGCTTACTTGGAAAGGCAGTAATTATACAGATGCACTCAAATGATACATTTAATATTAAAATCACTAGAGAAATTAAGGAATATTTAGAAAATGAAATAGCTTATAAAGCTACAAGAAGTAATGAACAGGATGCAGAGAATGATGGAAAATACATATATATTGTACTAGAGTTATACAAAGGTGAAGATAAATATTATGAGGATGTGCTTATAAACCAAGGGGAAATAAAGTGGGAACAATTTGATTGGATGAATAATTAACTAACCAAACATTACCTTGGATGGTAATGCAAATGAAGTTTTTGAAATGCCAGTTATATTCAAAATGTTGCCACCACTTCTTACGGCGCTATTGTAGATTTTGTGTCACAATAAAATTATCGGAGGTCTAAGGAACCATTAAAAAGAAATTTATCTTTTGGGTAATATCTATAATTTTCTTTGCAATTTATTTCCAAATGTTTAAGCTCTTTCTGGGAGATATCCTTCCCATCAATCCAGTTTCAAATGTGTTAGTAATACTTATTCTAATCGTTGTTAATATTCCATTATCAGTCTTTAGTACAGAGAAAATATTTTTGATAATAAAAAAATAAATATCAAGACTCATAATTTATATAATATGTCGTTTCAGTAGTATATTTATCTTCAATTGAATACAATTCTGCTATCTGTATTAGATGTCAAGATTAGGAGGGATATAATGCTTTGTCCGTATTGTAATGAAGATATGCATCAAGGCGTAATTCATGGTGATAGATATTCACTAAAATGGGTTCCTGTAGAGAAAGATAAGGGAAGCATTTTTCAATGGTTTTATAAGGGGATAATTCTTGGACATATGGGTGAGGATATTGAGCCTGTTTATTATTGCGAAAAATGTGAGAAAATTGTAATTGATACAAAAGGTAAAAGAGATTCTAGAAAGGAATGATACAGTGAAAACCAGAGAAAGTCTAATGCGAATTATGATGTTTTTTGTAGTTATAATAAATTTAGTAAATCTAGTTACATTGCCAATTCCATATAGAGTAGGTTTTGATAAAACAATAGCAGAAGAAATATTAAAGGAAGCCTATAAGCCTATAGAGGATTTTGTAAGGGCGGGAGTTTCTATAGATGATGAGG
>CAYZZR010000153.1:1323-4676 GCA_964482775.1 uncultured Tissierella sp.
CTTAATTAAAAAACATTCAAATAAAGAGGATTTTATAAGATTATTTGATAACAAGGTAAATAATAGGATGGCAGAAGGATTTTTTGAAGACATGGTTATTGAAAAGGAAGGAAAGTTGTATATTGATAGAAAATTATATATACCCAATATACATGCAGAAGATAGTAAGATAACTTCTTCCTATATAAAGAAGTACACGAGAAGTTTGAATTCAATATTTTTTGGTCACGATGATGATGTAGAAGACAAACTTGTAATCAAAGAAAGATGGAAAATAAGTGGAGAGTGGCATAGACGTAGTAATTATTTTGTTAATAATGATAATGGAGAATGGGTATTAGATCATTTCAATGGTACTGGTTTGTATGGATTCGTTGAAGTTAGTCATAATCCATGGAGCTACATAAATTGAATTAAAGTAGTAATATGTAAGTAAATTACCAATTTGATTCTTTAAAATATATGTTTTGAAAATGAGAGGGATATTATGTGTACAGGTATAAAGATAAATTATGAAGATGGTTGCGTCATGGGAAGAACTATGGACTATGAGGTTCCTTTAAAATATAATGCAATATATTTACCAAACAATTATAATTATTGTAATGATTTAATGGGGAATGCTTTATATACTAAATATAAGACACTAGGAATGTGCTTTGAAAACCGAGATCCATTGAAGGACGGCGTAAATGAACATGGACTTATAGGGATCACCAATGAATTTTCAGGATTCAATCTATATGATAATAAAACAAGGCCTGAAAAAATAAACATTTCAAGCTTGCAATACTTAACCTATGCACTTTCAAACTACAAATCTGTAGAGGAATTGATTGAGAACTTGCCAGATATCCACATATCGACCAAAGACCATAAGGGGGAAGATACAATATCACCAGATTTTCATTATATGTTTGCTGATTCTACTAAAAGATGCATAGTTATAGAACCTAAAGGCAAGGAATTAATATGCTATGAAAACCCATATGATGTGATGACTAATTCACCAGGTTTTGAGTCTCAGGTTAAAAGGTTGAAAAAATATATAGACTTAGATAATCTAGATTATTTTAACTCAGCGAAGAACTTACCGGGAGGCTATGATCCGGTTTCAAGGTTCATCAAAGCCTTTTATTTAACTAAGATGAATGTTAAATCCAATAGTTCAATGGAAGCACTTTCACATTCATATAATATAATGGCTGCAATGGCATTGACTAATGGATTTATTGTTAATCAGAAGTATAATCAAGCTACCTATACTAGATATATTTGTTCATATGATTCCAAGGATAGAATACTTACGGTAAAATCTAATACAAATCCTATGGTTTATCAATTAGGATTTGATGATATAGAAGATAAAAACAAGCGACAAGCATTTTTCTTAGAGAAAGATTTTGTTGTAGAAAAGTTAAAATAGTAAGGATTGGAGTATATCACTTTATTGCTTAGACATTATTGCATATAATTTAATATCATCAACAGCAATAAAACCGAGTTTCCTCGGTTTTATTGCTAAACTGCTGCATCAATAGCTTCTATTAAAATACTTTCAACCTCTTTAGCTACATTACCTAAATCATCATATCCCATCAAGCCTATTAACATTTCAGGCTTTGCCGTTCCCATAAAAACCTTGCCTTCATTTTCATATACAACCATTTTGCAAGGAAGGAAATATCCCACATCAAGATGTTTTGATAAAACTTCATTTGCTTTATGTGGATTACAAACCTCTAGTATTTTGAAATTGTTTTTAAAATCTATATTATGCTCAGCCATTTTGTCTTTAAAGTTTAACTCCCAAAGTACGCCAAACTTTCTATCTTTCAGTTCTTTTTTGATGCTTTCTAGTGCATCACCAAATGATTTATTTGTTGATTTTTCATACCTTATATCCAAAATTCGCACCTCCATTTTAATAAATATACCCATTAAAAGATATTTTATATAGATTTAATATTATTTATATTACTTGAGGGTATACCTTATGTAAAGAGGTGATATTTTGAATGATAGAGATTACAAATCATTAAATAAAGAAGAAAAATTAGCGAGGCAAAAGGAGATAACAAAGACCTTTTTTAAGCTAGGAACCTTAGCATTTGGGGGACCTGCTGCACATATATCCATGATGGATGAAGAAATAATAGAGAAAAGAAAATGGATTAGTAGAGATAAATTTATAGATTTCATGGGAGCAACCAATCTTATTCCTGGGCCCAATTCCACTGAAATGGTAATATACCTGGGTTTACAAAGAGGTGGAGTATTAGGCTTGTTTAATGCAGGGGTATCCTTTATATTACCTGCTATGGCCATAGTAATGATCTTTGGATTCTTTTATTTAGAATATGGAAGTATCCCACAGGTAGCATCGATTTTAAAGGGTATAAAGCCAGTCATTATAGCTATAGTAATTCAGGCATTGTATAGATTGGGGAAGTCGTTAATTAAGGATAAGTTTACACTAATATTTGGATTATTAGTTGGAGGCATATATATTTTAGGAATAAGTGAGATTCCTTTACTCTTTATTGCTGGATTAATTATGATGTTGATAAAAAATCGAAATAGAATTAAGAATAAATATTTTTCTATATCCCTACCCATGATATTTCTAGTGTTTTTAAAAATTGGTTCTGTATTATATGGTAGTGGATATGTATTGCTAGCATTTTTAGAAGCTGAGTTTGTAAAGAAACTAGGAGTTTTAACTACAACACAGATAATAGATGCAGTTGCAATTGGCCAGTTTACTCCAGGGCCAGTATTTACAACAGCAACATTTATTGGGTATTTGATAAATGGATTTCCAGGGGCAATACTAGCAACAATAGGTATTTTTCTACCAGCATTTTTATTAGTTCTAATTCTAAACCCAATAATGGATAAAGTGAGAAAATCAGTATGGATAAGTGGCTTATTGGACGGAATAAATATAGCTTCATTGGTCCTAATGTTTGCCGTTACAATCAAATTAGCCAAATCCTCAATTGTCAACATAAGCACCTTTTTAATATTCGCCGTTTCCTATTTTCTAATTGTAAAACTAAAAATAAACTCTGCTTGGGTTATAATTGGTGGGGGATTTATAGGTTGGATAATTGGATAAAAAAAGGGCAATTTTCGCCCTTGAATCTTTACATATTAGTCTTCAGTAAATCTATAACCTACTCCAATTTCAGTTAATATAAATTTAGGATTTGAAGGATCCTTTTCTATTTTTCTTCTTAGGCTAGCCATAAAGACCCTAATACTTTTAGAATCCCCAGTCTCACCATAGCCCCATACTTCCTTGGATATTTGGCTGTGAGTTAAGACCTTTCCACGATTTTCTATAAGAA
>CAYZZR010000154.1:0-4629 GCA_964482775.1 uncultured Tissierella sp.
CTATTGACGAATAAGGTACCCGACCGCTTGAAGAAGCGGGGGACATCATTACCTCATTATAAACTATTATGGATCTTTATTCAAACAAGTTCAAATATTGGCCATATCCTTCTTCATCCATATGCTCTGCATCAATGAATCTTAGGGAAGCTCCATTAATACAATATCTTAATCCTCCCTTGTCCTTTGGACCATCTGGAAATACATGCCCTAAATGGGAGTCAGCATCTTTGCTTCTAACCTCACTTCTTATCATACCATGAGAAATGTCTCTTTTCTCTACAATGTTGTCTTCAATAGGCTTAGTAAAACTAGGCCAACCACAGCCAGCGTCGAATTTATCCTTTGATGAAAAAAGCACTTCACCTGAGACTATATCGACATAGATTCCATCCTTAAAATTCTTGTCATACTCATGTGAAAAAGGTCTTTCAGTTGCACTTTCTTGTGTAACCTTGTATTCAATTGCACTTAGTCTTTCAATTAGATCTTCTCTTGACGGTTTTATATATTTTTTATTATTGTCCATAAAATTACCTCCTACTATAATTTTACCCAATAAATACATTTCTACAAAATACAATTTATTTCACCCAAAACATCTATACAACTTGGCTTCTATGAGTTGTTTTTGTAACTAATTTGTAAATAATTTAATATACATTTTATGTATTTTTAATTGACAAAAGTATAAATTTTATTGTATAATAATCTTGCAACTTGATAGTGGGTTGCAAGTTGTTACTTAGAAATAATGAATTACGAAAGGAGGCCTATATATGATATTAAATAAAGGACATTTACTAAAGAACAAAAATGATTCCATGGAGCTTGAAGATTATTCTATGAAACTATTATCAAAAGATAGATTGAGTGAGGTTATAGAATTAGAACACAAGGTATTCGAAGGATTACCCAACAAAGACATTCTATTTTTTGATTCATATGAAGATATGTTAGGTGATATGGAACAAGGAGCAAGGATTATAGGAGTTCTAAATAGTAAAGAGGAGCTTATTGCATATAGGTATATAGGATTCCCTGGTAAAGACAAAAGAAATATGGGATATGATATCAAGTTACCTGATGCTCAGTTGGATAAGGTGGTTCATCTTGAAACTACTGTAGTAGATCCAATCTATAGAGGAAATAGTCTTCAAAGCTTAACTTTACAGGTTGCAACTTCAATGGTTAAATCAGAGGGCTACAGACATTTACTATGTACGGTATCTCCTTACAACTTCTATAGCCTATATAATATTATGAAAAATGGATTGAAAATAAAGGCTCTAAAGAAAAAATATGGCTCAGAAGATAATGATGGACTGTGGAGATTTATACTTCATAGTGACCTTGAAAAAACTTTCTTAAATCCTATTGATACAGTAATATCAAAATGGGCAAATCTAGAACTACAAAAAGAGCTTATAAATAATGGATATATTGGTTATGAGTTGACTAAAGAAACTAGGCAACTAAACTATATAAAATTTGATACACAAACTGCTTAAATGATCTTCCCCCCAAAGCAATATAGAGGTGGCTAATAGCCACCTCTATATTTTTTCTATAATATCTCTATAATATCTCCTTCTTTTATAAGTCCACCCTTAAGAACTTTAGTAAATATACCTTCCTTAGGCATTACACATTTGCCTACCTTTTGTGCTATGGCACAACCTGTATGACATTCTTTGCCTATTTGAGTAACCTCATGTAAAGTTTCTCCGATTTTAACTTGGGTCCCTATTGGAAGTTCATAGAGAACAATTCCTTCAGTAGTTATATTTTCAGCAAAATCACCAAATTTTAAATCATTTAGACCCATATCCTTCATTTTATTGAAGCTTTCTAATCCTAGTAAGCTAACCTGTCTATGCCAATTTCCACTATGAGCATCATTCTCTAGTCCATGATTTTCAATAAAAAGTCCTTCTTTGATTGGCTCTTTAACTATACCCTTTTTATCTGAAATATTTATGGACAATACCTTACCTTCTTTTTTATCTCTCATATAATCACCTGACTTTCCACCTGTCTTTTTTATAAGCTTAATATCACTAATTACCATATCCTTATCTACTGCCTTACACATATCATATATGGTAAGACATGCTATAGAAACAGCCGTTAAAGCTTCCATCTCAACCCCAGTTTTTCCTGTTGTTTTTACCTCTGCTTCAAGATCTATATGAGTCTCCCCTATATTAAATCTAATATCTGCTCCTGTTAAGAATATATTGTGGCACATTGGTATAATATCACTTGTTTTTTTAGCCCCCATTATTCCAGCTACTTGAGCAACAGATAAAACATCGCCTTTTTTAATCAAGCCTTCTTTAATTTTATCTATAGTTTCTTTTTTCATACTTATTCTTCCCGTGGCTATGGCAGTTCTTTTGGTGATATCCTTGTCCCCTACCTCAACCATATGAGCTCTTCCTGACTCATTAAAATGTGTAAATTCCATGACTAACCCCCTATTTGGTTCATATTTCGGGTAATGTATTCCTTCTTTTCTAGATGATGCTCTTCTTCCTTACTAAAGATTGCTTCCTCTATTATTGATTTTATATCTTCATTATTCCTTAAAACTCTTCTTAAGTCTATCTCTCGATTTGAATGAAGACAAAGCTTTAGCATACCTGTTGATGTAAGCCTTACTCTATTGCAAGATGAACAAAACTTACATGATATTGGATTGATTATTCCAACCTTGCCCAAGGCATTTGGCAATTTATAATATACTGCAGGAGAAGACTTGTCCTCTGCTTCAACAGCTTCTAAATCACTAGCCATCTCTAAAACCTTACTGTTAGGAATAAATTTACTCTTTGCAAATCCTGCTGCTTCCCCTATTGGCATAAGTTCTATAAATCTTACATCTATTTTATGATCCTTAGTTAAGCCTACAAATTTAGGTATTTCTTCCTCATTAAAGTCACCAATCAATACTGTATTGATTTTAATAGGAGTTAAGCCTATTTTTTTAGCTTTTTCAATTCCATCCAATACCTTATCTAAATCTCCACCTCTTGTTATTTCCTTGTATTTTTCTTTGTTTAAGGTATCAAGGCTAATATTTAATCTAGTAAGGCCTGCATCCTTTAAATCCTGAGCATATTTACTAAGCAATTGTCCATTTGTAGTCATAGCTACTTCATTTACACCATCAAGGTCTGAAATATTTTTTATAAGATCTAAAACGCCAAGTCTAACTAGGGGCTCCCCACCTGTTAACCTTATTTTGTTTATTCCAAGATCAACAAATACCTTTGTAATTTCATATATTTCTTCTAAGGTCAGTACATCTTCATGTTTAATCTTTCTTACACCATCTTCAGGCATACAATATTCACATCTAAGATTACATCTATCAGTTAAGGAAATCCTAAGATAATTTATCTCTCGTCCAAATGAATCCTTCATAATTTCACCATCAATCTATTTGAATTATCTCTCCTGTGTTTTCAAAACCATATCCACCAAGAGATTTTAGTATAGCTCTAAATTTTTCTGATTTTATAACATCAATGAACTGCTTTATTCTATTATCTTCTATTAAATCATAATCAACTAAAAAATCATAATCCTCAAAGGCAAGATCAATGAATTCTAAACCCATAGCCTTAGCAGCTGAATAAACACCAAGTCCAGTTATTGCAGAGCCCGTCTTTACAGCTGTAGCTACAGCCATATGTGTATTTAACTCTCTTTGATACCCTCTAATTTTATTTGAATCAATCCCATTTAGATTCAGATAATAGTCCAATAAAACTCTAGTCCCAGCACCCCTTTGTCTATTTACGTATATTATATCATCATTCGTTAAATCTTTAACACTTCTTATATTAAAGGGGTTGCCTTTTTTTACAATGAAGCCTTGTTGTCTTTGAACACCTTTAATTAAGGCCATTTTCTTACTTGGAAAATATTTTTTAATATAGCTAAGGTTATATTCTCCACTTTCCATATCAAGTAGATGTATAGGGGCAAGATGACACTCCCCTCTCTTCATAGACATTATACCACCTAGGCTACCCACATGACTAGATGTCAAATTCATCATATCAGCAATAACATCCATAATCAAATCATGGCTTCCTATGGATACCAATGTATTTTTTATTTTACTTAAAGGTTTTAAAAGCTCTACTTCAACAGGTTCCCCTGCTTCTACTCCTTCAATATTTCTCGGTATAATCGCAACTCCATCTGCCTTTACAAGACTCATGCTAACTCCAGCTCCACCTGAAAGTGGTGTTGCTATTAGATTGTCGTTTACATATCCTAGATTGACTCTGACCAACTCTTTATTCTTTAAAGATGATACTACTCTTCTGGATAGCTTAGCTATTATCATATCATTAGGAGTTTCCTCTATACCAATAAATTTCTGAATCAATGGCCTTACAAAGGTTTCAAATACCATAAATGCAGATACAGGATAACCTGGTATTCCTATTACGGGTTTGTTCCTTATAATTCCAAGGATAGTTGGCTTTCCTGGTTTTAGTGCTACACCATGAATAGCTACCTCTCCCAAATCCCTTATTAACTTTACAGTGTAATCTTTAGTTCCAGCAGATGAACCAGCATTTATAAGGAGTATATCATTTTCCTCTACTC
>CAYZZR010000155.1:0-4550 GCA_964482775.1 uncultured Tissierella sp.
AAAATCAGGTATTATAACTTCAGCTAAGGGGTCTCAAGGGGGATATCAGCTAAGTTCGCCACCTGACCAAATTACTGCTTATGATATACTAGCTTCAACTGAAACAACTCTATTTGACAAGAATGAATCATCACAAGAAGCTGATATATCAAACATAGAAAAAACTCTCCACTCTATGGTTTTTTCGCCACTAGATTCCAGTATAGAAACGATTTTAAAGGAAATCACTTTAGAAAAACTCTTAGAAGAAACTAAAAATCATAATAATGAAAACTATATTTTTTATATTTAAAAAAAACGAGATAATTTTTATCTCGTTTTTACTTATTAAAGTCTTCCTTTGGCTATATCTATTAGTATTTTACTGACTGCTAAGTTATCATGTCTAATATAGTTCTTTTTTACTTCTATAAGTCTATCGGTAATTAGTTTTATATTATATTCTGACAGTAGGTCCTTATCCTCTTTTTTAGGCATTACAGGTCTTGAACCATCAGTTATATACTTCTCAAGGGTTTCATCTGGAATCTCTTCAGTATTTGCTATTACATAATCTAAAAAGTCTTCCCTACTATGCTTTAATATACCTTTAACGTGTTCAACAACATCAAAACCATCTGTCTCTCCAGGCTGAGTCATAACATTACAGATATACACTTTTGGTGCTCTAGAATTGTAAATAGTATCAACCATATTGTTGACCAATAGATTCGGAACTATTGAAGTATATAGACTTCCTGGTCCTAGAACTATTAAATCAGCCTCTTTAATTGAATCTACGGCTTCTGTAAGTGGATATGATATCCTTGGATCCATGAACATTCTCTTTATCTTACAACCGTTTCTTTGAACCTCATATGGTATAATAGATTCCCCTTTAATTACACAGCCATTTTCAAGCTCGGCATGAAGCCTTACATCCTCCAGGGTCATTGGGTATACCTTACCAGTTATTGATAAAACATTACTAGCTTCCTTTACAGCCAACTCAAAGCTACCGTATATTTCATTCATAGCTGCAAGAAATAGATTGCCAAAGCTTTGTCCCTTTAATTGTCCATCTGTAAATCTGTATTGTAATAACTTTTCCATTGCAGGTTCAGTATTTGCTAATGCCAACAAGCATGCTCTAATATCTCCTGGAGCTAGCATACCTAAATCCTCTCTAAGTACTCCCGAACCTCCCCCGTCATCTGCTACAGTTACGATGGCAGTTATATTGGATGTAAATTCCTTCAGCCCTCTCAATAAAATTGATAATCCTGTACCACCACCAATAACCACAATTCTTGGCTCATCTAATACTGTATTTAGTTCAAACTTGCAAAAATTCTCCATCATTTAACCCCTTTATTTCAAATCTCTATGAGTCACTATAACTCTATGTCCTTCTTCTTTTAGTAGTTCTCCAATCCTTTCTGATATTGCTACAGATCTATGAAATCCTCCTGTGCATCCAATACCAACTACTAACTGTGTCTTTCCTTCATCTACATAATATGGTATAAGATATTCTAACATATCCAATACTTTTGTTATAAATATATTTGTTTGTGGCCATTTAAATACATAATCTTTAACATCATCAGTCTTCCCTGAATTAGGTTTTAACTCAGGTATATAATATGGATTAGGTATAAATCTAACATCAAATACTAAATCTCCATCAAGAATCATACCATTTTTAAATCCAAAGGATGTAAGTGATATAGATATATTCCTCTTCTCTCCTCCCTCAAGAAATATATTGGCAATCTCTTCCCTAAGCATACCTAAGGTTAATTTGGAAGTATCCATAATGTAGTCAGCCTTATCCTTGATCTCCTGAAGCATGCCTCTTTCTGTATTAATTCCATTTATCAAGCTACCATCTGGGGTTAGAGGATGAGGTCTTCTAAGCTCCTTATATCTCTTAATTAAGACAGTATCAGATGAATCTAAAAAGAGTATCTTATAGCCGATATTCATTGAACTAAGCTCATCAAGGCTATTAAAAAGATTCTTAAAAAACTCTCCCCCTCGAATGTCAACGACAACTGCAACTTTATTGATTGGAGTTTTAGATTTTTGACATAGTTCAGCAAATTTAGGCAATAATGCTGGGGGAAGGTTGTCCATACAATAGTAGCCCATATCCTCCATAACCTTCATACCTTGCGATTTTCCTGCCCCGGACATACCTGTAATAACTAAGAATTCCATAAAATCACCTAATTTCCTTTATATTTTTAATTCTAGTCAGTTCAATATTTGCATCCAAAGCTTTTCTGATACCATTTTCAAGGTTTCCTACATCATCAGGCTTGTGAGCATCACTGTTTATATAAAAGTCTACATCAATATCCTTTATTAGGTGTAAGCTTTTTGTAGACAATTCACTATGCTTTGAACTTATTTCCAATGCAACACCCATTCTAGCAGCTTTTTTAGCCACTTCAACTATATCCACTTTGGCTTTAGACCCTGGATGGGTTATAATATCTATTTTATAGTTATCCATTGCTTTCAAATATGCTTTTGTATTTATTTCTAAAGCTTTTTTTTCCAAAGAACCAAGTATTTTAGATGTAGGATTCAAGATATAAAGCCCATATGCATCGATTAAAGATTTAGGAGTTGCACCATAATGATACCCCATTAAAAGAATATCAATAAAATTAATAATATCATCATCAACATCCAACCTACCATCAATACTAACTAAATTAGCTTCAAGACCTAATAAAATCTTCAATCCCTTAGTATTGTATATAGAATTTAGTCTATTGATTTCATCTTTCATCTCCTGAAGATTCCTTTTTCTAACTCCATACAAGTAATGACCAGGCCCATGTTCACTAATAACCAAAGTGGACAAGCCTTTTTCATAGGCTACCCTTGTATTATCTTCTATTGATCCAATAGCATGGGTACCTTGTTTTTTAAATCCACTACTGTATGTAGTATGAGTATGGAAATCTCCTAATACTTTTATCATTTAATCCTCCCCAATAAGCTTTATCTCAGTTTCCAATTCTATATTGTAATTATCTCTTATTGTCTTTTGTACTACCTGAATCAATTCTTGAACTTCCTTACATGTAGCATTATCAACATTAACTACAAATCCGCAATGCTTCTCAGAAACTTGAGCACCACCTAATCTTAAGCCCCTCAAACCTGAATCCTCTATCAATTTTCCAGCAAAAAATCCTTCTGGTCTTTTAAAGGTACTTCCTGCACTTGGTAACTCTAATGGTTGTTTTGAAGTTCTCTTAAAGGTCAAATCCTTCATAGTGGCTTCTATTTCTTCTAATACCCCATCTTTTAATTCTAACTCAATTGACAATACTACTAGTTTATCATCTACAACTCGGCTTCCTCTATATCTAAAATTCATTTCTTCATTGGAATATTTGACGATATTTCCTTGACTATCCAGTACTCTAACAGATTTTACTACATCCTTCATTTCGCCACCATATGCACCTGCATTCATGGTAACTGCTCCACCTATAGTACCAGGTATGCCATTTGCAAATTCAATGCCAGTAAGTGACTTCGCCATTGCTCTTCTACTTACTGCTGTAAGTAATGCACCTGCTTGAACACTAATATTATTACCATTAACTATAATATTACTTAGGGATTCATTAATTTTTATTACTACACTTCTCACCCCACCATCTTTTACCAATAGATTGGTGCCATTTCCCATTATATAATAGTCAATATCATTTGCATTACAATGCTTTATTGTATTTATAAGTTCTTCTTCATTACTAGGAATTATCATTATATCTGCTGGTCCTCCTATTTTAAAGGAAGTATGTTTTTTCATAGGCTCATCAAATAAAGTTTCCCCAAAATTCTTATCTATAAATAAATTATGTAGTGTTTGTTTATCCATAATATCACTCCTATATTTTTCTCTTTAACATGATATGCTAATTATTTAAGATTAATGAAACTGCCTAGCAGTTTCCACACACTGCTGCAATAAAATTTGATTCACAATATTGTGAATCAAATTTTATTATAACATATTCCTCTGTAAAAGAGTAAAAAAAACTAGTAGTGCATATATGCACTACTAGTTTTTTATTACAGTGACTATTAGTCTCTTGCCATTCTTACATAGCTTTCGTATCTAATCTTAGCATTCTTCTCAGCAGCTGCAAATAATTCTTCAGCAACTTCTGGGAATTGTTGTTTTAATGAAGTATATCTAACTTCTGAATTAATGAAGTCTTGGAATGATTCTGTTGGCTCTTTTGAGTCAAGAACGAATGGATTCTTTCCTTCTTCAGTAAGTCTTGGGTCAAATCTATATAGATGCCAGTAACCTGCATCAACAGCTTTCTTTTCTTGCTTGATTGTTGTTCCCATACCAGATTTAATTCCGTGGTTGATACATGGAGCATAAGCTATTATTAATGATGGTCCATCATAGCTTTCAGCTTCCTTGATTGCTTTAAGAGTTTGGTTCATGTTTGCTCCCATAGCTATTTGAGCTACGTATACATAACCATAAGTTGCAGCTATCATACCAAGGTCTTTCTTTCTGATTT
>CAYZZR010000156.1:0-4455 GCA_964482775.1 uncultured Tissierella sp.
ATGGTACACTTATAGACAATAGCAGTGATATGATAAGCTTATTTAAAGAATTAGATATAAAAATTACCTTTAGTGGGCATATTCATATTCAAGACATTAAAAGTGATGATTTAGAAAATCCAAAGATTTATGATATTGTAAATAGTGCTCTTAGTGTATATCCACAACAATATGGGGTATTGAAATATTCTCCTAATGATGGATATGATTATAGTAAGGCACAAGTGGATGTTGAAAAATGGGCTAAAGAACAAAACTTTTCAGACAAAAATTTATTAGGCTTTAAGGAATATTCTAAAAACTCCTTTGGCAGCAGGCCTTACAATACAGCAGTTGAAGAACTAAGAGAATTAGAGACCTATAGCGACCAAGAAATTGAGGATATAGCTCAAATGGTTAAGGATTTGAATCTTAGACAGTTTGAAGGTACTATATACTCTATCAAAGAAGAACTTTTTTCTTCAGCACTATATAAGAAGTTTATAGAAACTGAGTCAGAATATCTTTATGATTTTGTCTATAGAATGGTCCATAGCGTAGATATGGACTCTTCAAAATTAAAAATAAAGAAAGATTCCTCATTTCACTCGGAATGACAGAAAAAAACGCCTAAATTTAGGCGTCTTTCTTTATCTATAGTTTCTATATTGATTTTTATAGCTAAGAACCTTATCAGTATTGTTTTTTATATAAGCTTCTAGCTTGGTCATATATTCCTCTGTTTTGATTTCACCATTAGCAATCATACCAAGCCCCTTCTCCCAGCTAGCTGTTAATTCTGGCCTTAATAGAGAAGGAATTGATGTCTTGACCACATCATAAATGGATTCCCCTAAAACAGTAGGTGTTAGTATCTGTGTTTTATCATTTAGAGAAATATAATCTATCTTCTGTAGTTTATTAAGTATACCTGATCGAGTGGCACTAGTTCCTATTCCACTTCCTTTTATTTGTTCTCTTAACTCATCATCTTCAATTAATTTACCTGCACTTTCCATAGCTAAAATTATGGAACCTGAGTTATATCTTTTAGGTGGAGTAGTTTCTGATTCCTTGATATCAAAATTAGTAGCTTTAACAATCTGTCCCTTTTTAAGCTTTTTTAAGGTTTCAATTTTTTCAGAGTCCGAATTTCCTTCTTTCTTATCATTATTCAAAATTTCAAGATATCCTTCTTGAATACAAATCTTTGAGGATGTAAAGAAGCTTTCCGTCTTTATTTTTGTTGTTATGGATAATTGATTATATAAGGCTGGTGGATAGAATATGGCAAGAAATCTTCTGACAATCAAAAGATAGGTTTGCTTCTCAAAGCTACTTAAGCTATTATAGCTAGCTAAACCCTCACCTGTTGGAATTATGGCATAATGATCCGTAATTGCCTTGTCATTTACATATTTTGTTTTTTCTAATCCTCTATATAAATTTTCAGATATAATTTTTTGAATATATCCATGAATATCCTCATCAGGAATGTCAAGTTTACATATGCTTTTAATCTTTAAAAGTCCATTCAGATTTTTACTTATTTCTTTTACAAGGGCTGTAGATAAAACCCTAGCATCTGTTCTTGGATATGTAATCATCTTCTTTTCATAGAGTTTTTGTGCAATATTTAGAGTTTCCTCAGGACTGATTTTTAATCTCTTAGATAATTCATTTTGTAATTCTGCTAAATTATACAGTAATGGAGGATTTTTTGTTTCTCTTTTCTTTTTAACTTCCTCAATGATCCCATCTTGTTCAGCATTTCCCTCTTTAAGATACTCAATAAAGCTTTCTGCTGTATTTTTATCCTTAAAACCAATATCCTTATATAATAAATGAGAATTAAAATAGTTTGAACCTTCGACTACTTTCCATTCACCATCATAATCAATTGTCTCTTGAAATTTAAAATTTGAGACTATTTTATAATAAGGGGTCTTAACAAAGTCTCTAATTTCTCTTTCTCTTTGTACTATCATTCCAAGTACACAAGTCATAACCCTTCCAACAGCAATGACAACATAATTTTTCCCTAATCGCTTACTAAGCATATCTCCATAGCTTAGAGTCAAAAGTCTTGAAAAATTTATTCCCATTAAATAGTCCTCTTTTGCTCTTAAATATGCAGAATCAGCTAGGTTATCATATTCACTTAAATCCTTTGCATTCTTTACACCCTTCTTAATTTCTTCCTCTGTTTGAGAATCTATCCAGACTCTCTTTTTACTTTTACCTTTGACTCCTACCATTTCATCAACAAGTCTATAGATATATTCTCCCTCACGTCCGGAGTCTGTACAAACATATATAGTCGATATGTCATCTCTAATAAGTAGGGAGCTAACTATATCAAACTGTTTTTTTACATTCTTGATGACCTCATATCTATATTCCTTTGGTAAGAATGGAAGATCCTTAAGTACCCATTTTTTGTACCTTTCATCATACTTCTCAGGATAGCTCATAGTAACCATATGCCCTACACACCATGTTACTACAGCCTCACTGGATTCAATATATCCATCCTGCTTATTACCTTTTATACTCAATATCTTTGCGAATTCCAGTGCTACACTAGGTTTTTCAGCAATAAATAAAGCTTTCGCCACAATTTCACCTTCCATCTACTTGCCATAAACAATTTATTTTTTTCCTTTTTGAAATCTGTAAGTGTAGTAAATCAACCCAATTACAAGAGGAATAATAGCAATTGCAATCATATTATTGTCGAAAATCATCATAATCCACGTTCTATACAGATTACCTCCATCTAAAAAACTTGTAAAGGCTTGTCCTCCAGCAACCTCATAGTTTATATTAGCAGCCATTTCTGTTAGTAATGGAGCCATCCAAGATGCCATATACAAGGTTCCAACCACTATAGGTAAACTTAGTAGATAGGATCTTATTATATTTCCATTTGTAGCTATACTAATAAAAGCAACTGGAACAAGTAAGTTTGTCAAGTCTCCTAAAGGTATAAAGCTTATACCTGGTAATATAATAGCCAATACTATAGCTGTTGGAATCAACAATAATGCTGTTACTATATTGGCTGGAATCCCAAACAATATAGCTACATCTAAGCCTATATATGATTGTTTCATATTAGGCAACTTCTTTTCTATAAAGTTTTTCATCCCTTCAGAAATAGGAATTAATGACTCCCCTAAGATGCCACCCATTTTGGGCAATATAAATATTACTGCAGAAAATCTAATAGCAACCTCTATAAACTCCTTGATTTCATATCCTGCACTTATACCAAGGACCAAGCCCAATATAAAACCCAATATCATAGGCTCTCCTAGTAAGCCCAACTTCTTTTGAATTGCTTCTGAGTCAGCTTCAATTGTATTTAAACCAGGTATCTTATCAATAATTTTATTTCCAATTAAGGCTAGAGGATAATGAATTGCTCCAGATAAATGTGGAACACATATCCCATCCATACCTAAGGATTTACTTATCAATGGTGCAGTCCATTCTGCTAATTTTAGGGTCAAAATAAAGCTCAGTATGGATATAGTAAATGCTATTAAAAGACTATTTGTAGTATGATACAGCATTGAAGCAATCAGAATTATATGCCAATAATTCCAAATATCTATATTCACAGTCTTTGTAAGTTTAAGAATCAACATAGCTGCATTAATAAAAATAAATAATGCCAATAATAATGGCGCCCAATCAAATGACCATGTAATAGCGGCTAATGGCGGCCAGCCAACATCTAGCACTCCTTTATCTAGATCAACTCTCTCAATTATAGCAGAAACAACTGGACTAATTACTCCTACAAAATAATCAAAGGTCATAAAAATTCCTATAAAACCAATCCCCAACTGCAATGAAGATCTTATTGCTGTTCTGATACTGATACCAAAAATTAATGCCAATATAAAAATTATTATTGGTAATAATACATATGGTTGAAAACTTAAAAAGTAGCTTATTGTGTTATTTAATATTTGCATGCCTTTCTCCTTTACAATTGTTAACAATTACATCCATTATATCATTAATAGACCATTATATATTAAATAAATTGCCTATTCATAATAAAGCCCTAAAAGTAGATAGATTAGCTAACTCTTAGGGTTTAGTAAAATCATATAAATCTTGTTACTTAAAAAGTTCCTTAATCAATTTTGTATAACTATCCCACTCAATATTTGAAAGACTAAATTCAGCCTGTCTAAAGAAAGGTATCAAGGTTCTCCCTAGCTTGTTATCTTCAGCATCTATAAACTCCTCGTTTTCATAATAGTACTTTGATGCCTTAACATCCTCATATAATGGTTTAAGTATCCAAGGCGCTGTAACCAACACTGGTATATTCTCATCAAATAGTATATCTAGTTCTTTTTTTAGAACCATTGCCCACAGGCTAGCAATTTCCACCCACTTATCATCATGTACTGATAGGTTGACAAAATAATTCTTACAAAGATTTTGAGCATAAAT
>CAYZZR010000157.1:0-4446 GCA_964482775.1 uncultured Tissierella sp.
GATTAATGACTGGGTTGCACAAAATATCTATTATAATTGGGATGAATACTTGGTTGGAGATTACGGAAGGACAGATGCCTACGGAACTTTAGAGGCTAGGAAATCCGTATGTCAAGGATATGCTGAATTGACTAATACTTTGTTAAGATCAGCAGGCATAGTTTGGTTTGTTGATTTTTTAGTAAAACATTTTTAATAAAATCAAAACATATTTCAATAAAATAATTTTATTTTACTAAAATATATGATAATTTGCATAAAAACTTGAAATTTGTATAAAATCATAGTATGATGGAGTTGAAGGGGGGATTTATGTGTTAGAGGAAGAATTAGTACAATTAGTTAAAAAAATTACTTCTGAAAAATGTGAGAAACAATATATTGAACTTAAAAAGGCGTCTGGTGGTACACCATCAAGACTTTATGATACTTTATCAAGCTTTTCCAATCAAATCGGTGGTGGGATCATTATTTTTGGGATTGATGAAGATGCTGATTATGAAGTTGTAGGTGTTTATGATGCCCAAGACCTTCAAAAAAAAGTAGTAGAACAATCTTTACAAATGGAACCCATAGTAAGACCATTGTTTACAGTTGCTCAAATAGCAGATAAATTAGTCGTTAGTGCAGAAATTTCAGAATGTGACATTTATGAAAAGCCTTGCTTCTATAAAGGGGCAGGAAGATTGCGTGGATCTTATATTCGTGTTGGTGATTCTGATCAGTCTATGACAGAGTATGAAATATATAGCTATGAAGCATTTAAAAGAAGAATACATGATGAACTTCGTACTGTTGATAGAGCAACAAAGGAATACTTAAAGAAAGACAATGTAGTTGAATATCTGATAAAGCTACGTAGACAAAAAATGAATTTAATAAATCTTGATGATGAACGAATACTAGAAACTCAGGGGATGGTCAAAGATGGACTTCCTACCTTGGCAGGGCTAATGTTACTTGGTGAATATCCACAAGAATTTTTTCCACAGTTAAGTATAACTGCAATGGTGGTACAGGGCAAGGAAATAGGAGAACTTGGAGAAGATGGAGAACGATTTGTTGACAACAAACGTATGGAGGGAACAATACCACAGATTCTAGAAGCTACCTTAGCCTTTGTTCGAAGAAATATGAAAGTAAAGACTATCATTACTGAAGATGGAACTCGTGCTGATAAGCCAGAATATCCAATAAAGGCAATTAGGGAAATCATATTAAATGCTCTTATACATAGAGATTATAGTGTTCATACAGATCGTTCACCAGTAAGGCTAGTAATGTATGAGGATAGGTTAGAGTTAGAAAATCCTGGAGGACTATACGGAAGAATAACCATAGATGATTTGGGTAAGGCATCTGCAGATACCAGGAATCCTTATTTAGCAGGTGCCTTAGAAATTATGATTGATACAGAAAACAGATTTTCTGGAATTCCTACTGTAAGAGCAGAACTCAAAAAGGCTGGTATGCCAGCCCCTATATTTATTGATAGGAGAGGAATATTTAAAGTTATATTCTACAAGAAAGAGATTATCCAAGACAAAGATATTGATATTGCACAGGAGATATTAAACTTCTGTATTACGCCACGATCTAGGGAAGAGCTTGCAGATAAATTTGGGTTTGAAGCTCCAACCTATTTTATAAAGACATATGTCTCTCCATTAATTGAAGCTGGAAAAATTAGAATGACTATTCCAGACAAACCAAAGAGTAAGTTTCAAAAATACTATTCATAATAAGTGTATAGAAGATATTAAATTAAATCATAAAAAATCAGTACTCTCACCTAAAAGAGTACTGATTTTTATTAAGGAGGGCTACTTTTTTAGTTACATTGGTTACAATAGTTTCGTTTTTAGACTAAATAAAAAGATCGTACTACTTATTTATTGATTGAATGTATTCAGATATCAATGGTATAATAGTAATATAGTTTATTAGGGGGGCTAATTATGGAAGATAAGACATTTGAATTATTAGAAAAGTTGTATATAGAGATGCAAGAAATGAAACAAAATATGGCAACTAAAGCTGATATAGCAAATATGGCAACTAAAGATGATATATCAAATATGGCTACAAAACAAGACATAGTTAGACTAGAAAATAAGATGGATGCAAATGATAAAGCTTTATATGATGGATATAAACAAAGTATTGAAGGAATATCTGAGATAAATGAAAAATTAGACAAGTTAACTGATCGAGTAGAAAATCAGGAAATTAAATTACAGGTATTAAAATCTGTTAAATAAGGAAATGAACTAAATTATGCCTGTCACTTACAGTCAAAAAAGCAACTCCTAGAAAAAAGTGAACATACCACTGTCAAGTAGACAGTGGTAAAAATAAAATTTTTTTACGCCAATCGTTGAACAATGATTGGCGTAGATTCATTCTATGCAAATTTATTCTGCAAGTAATTTCTGTACTCTAGTAGTATGAAGTAAATCTTCTAAGATAATACATTTCGGATTTTAACATGCCCAAAAATACTTCCATAGGGTCATTATCAATGTATCTTGATACTCTGGACATAATAAGTTAAGTGACAGGCACGGGTTGGTTTATTATTGTTACGGTTTAATTTTATTTTTCTGATTTATAAATTATCTATCTGAGTAATATTTCTGATTTGGACTAGTAGGTTTATCAGGTATGGTCAACTTTATAAGTTCACCTCTTATAAGAGGATTCAGGATTCTATTTGAAAAATATCTTCTATCTTTAACCCCAATGAACTCTTGAATTTCTTTTCTACTTTTTGGTTCTCTACAAAATTCTAAGATTTCTTCTGTCCGTTTATCTTCAATATCTAAAGTAGCTTGGAGGGTGGCTTGGGGGGTAGCTTGAGCACTTTCTTTTGAAGTCAGTGGTATAATAGTTATGAAAATATCATCTTCTATGAATATTGGATCAGCTCCAGAGTAGAATTTACAATATTTATAGGTATTTCTAACACCTGATCCCAATTCTTCCGCCCACCCTATCTCACTAAAAAACTTTGCTAAAATAGGGTTCTTTGGATATGGTGAAAAGTTTGATGGATTAATCTCACCAATAATCCTTGCTCTATTGGCATTTTCGATATAAACACGATCTTTCTCGATGATTAACTTTGCAGGAAATGCATTTGAATACTCTCTATGAATTAGAAGGTTGGCTACCACTTCTCTAAATATCTTGTCTCTTAAGCTAATTCTAGTATCTCCTTCTAAGTAGAAAGTGTCATTTAAATGTTTAGCAACAAAGGCCATAAGGCGATCTCGACTTTCTATTAAATTTACTCTTATATCATCTCGATCATCGTATCGATCAAGATTCACCTTTCTTAAAATAGCATCTGTTTTATAGTGTGGCAATGCAGCTCGAATCAGCTGTTCTGTTCCAAATAGAAGAATCCCAGCAAGTGTTATTCCTTCTTTTCCTGTTTGAGGGTCTTCTAAGTAAAGGCCAGCACTTTTTAGTAATTGAAAATCATCCGTATTTGCCCAGGGATGATTACTTCTCTGGTTAATTGCCATTTGCCTACTTCTAGTAATTAATTCAGATTTTAGATCAGTCAATTTTGCATAAGGAAAAATCTTATTTTCAATATATGTGCCTTGTTTTCTAATGTAGATATTAGACACCATTGTTGTGTTATCTGATATGTTAAAATCACCATCTTCATTACGATCAAATATTTTACCATTACATTTATGAACCTGTGAGCTTTCAGGAATATAACGAGGTGAAGATATTGCCTACCTCGGTGAAATGGTGTGAAGTAATTGCTACGCAATTACCTCTGATATTTAAAGAGTGAAGAATTTTCTTCCCATCAATTTCAATTTCTTCTATGGCTAAATATGCTGGCGGATTGATTTTATTAGAGTTATTTAATGAAGTTACAAAGTCTTTCTTTATCTTATTAATTTCTTCTGGATATATTCCAATAATCTCTCCATTATCTTTAATTCCTAAGAATAGATGTCCTCCGCTACGATTTAAAAATGCACACACTGATTCAAACACATCTCTATTAAGTTTATTTCTACTCTCTTTAAATTCAACAGTGATACTTTCTCCATCTTTAATTAGATTTTGATTTTTTCCATTTTATTATCAACACCTTATTAGCATTTTTGATTCATCGTTTTTGAAAATCAAAATTTCAACAGAAAGTCTTTAACTATATTATATACTATAATTTAGTTAAATATATTATAAAATAAATATAGCACAATAATCAAGGAATACAACATTGCTTCACTACAACGAGGTAGGTGACTATAAAATACCACCATGGATTTAATCGGTGCCTGCCATAGTGATATCTTGTAATCAACATATCTATTGCTACAATCTACTTCTGTTTCCGTTCTGGCGTTCAACAATTTAATAAGCTAGGCATCAGGCATGGTTTGGTTTTATAGTTTGCTTATATCCTACTTCTCA
>CAYZZR010000158.1:0-4444 GCA_964482775.1 uncultured Tissierella sp.
CAGAGAGAAGAGAGTATTTTAATGAAAGCGATGAAACCGTAAATAAAAAGTTAAAATCTGCTTTAGAGCATGGTATCAAAGCAATAGTATGCGTTGGTGAAACCTTAGAGGAAAGAGAAGAAAGCAAAGCTGAGATAAAGGTTAAAAATCAAGTGGTTAGAGGCTTTGAAGGAATAAGAGTTGAGGAAATAAAAGATATCGTTATAGCTTATGAGCCTATTTGGGCAATTGGGACAGGTAGAACTGCATCCTCTGATGATGCAAATGCAATGTGTGCATTTATTAGAGAAATTATTGGAGAATTATATGGTCAAGAAGCAAAAGAAGCAATTAGAATCCAATATGGTGGAAGTGTAAAACCTGGGAACATAGCAGAGCTTATGGGTAAATCAGATATAGATGGAGCACTAGTTGGTGGAGCTAGTCTTAAAGCTGACGATTTCATAAAGCTTGTAAATTATTAATGGGGGATTACTATGACTAAGAAACCAGTAATGTTACTGATTTTAGATGGTTTTGGCATAGGTAAGGCATATGAAGGAAATGCTGTAGAGCTAGCAAAAACACCTAATTTTAAAAGAATAAGCAGAGAATATCCTAGAACAACATTAGATGCTAGTGGCATGGCAGTGGGGCTTCCTGTCGGTCAAATGGGAAATTCTGAAGTGGGTCATTTAAATATAGGCTCTGGCAGAGTGGTATATCAAGAGCTTACTAGAATTACTAAAGCAATTGAAGATGGAGATTTTTTTGAGAAGAAGGAATTCTTAGATGCTATAAACAATGCTAAAAATAATGGTACAAAGATTCACCTTATAGGATTAGTATCAGATGGAGGGGTTCATAGCCACAATACTCATCTATATGGATTGTTAGAACTAATGAAGAAGCATGATATGAAGGATGTTTATGTCCATGCTATATTAGATGGAAGAGATGTTCCTCCTACTATTGGATTAACTCATGTAAAAGAGTTGATGGATAAAATGAAAGAAATAGGAGTAGGTGAAATAGCCACTGTTTCCGGCAGATACTATACAATGGATAGAGATAATAGATGGGAAAGAACTCAACTAGGATATGATGCAATGACCTTAGGAAAAGGGGTTCAAAGTGAAAATCCTCTTGAAGCCATAGAAAATTCATATTTAGTAGATGTTAATGACGAATTTATCTTACCTACAGTAATTACTAAGGATTCAGTGCCTGTAGCTACAGTAGATAATGGAGATTCAATAATATTCTTTAATTTTAGACCTGATAGAGCAAGACAGATAACTCGTGCTTTTGTAGATCAAGACTTCAATGGATTCCAAAGAGAAAAAAAAGTTAACACATTTTATGTTACTATGACTGAATATGACAAGACTATACCAAATGTTCATGTAGCTTATAAAAACCAAGCATTGACCAATACTTTAGGAGAATACATTAGCAATCAAGGCTTGTATCAACTAAGGGCAGCAGAAACAGAGAAATATGCTCATGTTACCTTCTTCTTTAATGGTGGTAGAGAACAAGCCTTTGTCAATGAAGATAGAGCTTTGATTCCTTCACCCAAGGTTGCAACCTATGATTTGATGCCAGAAATGAGTGCTTATGAGCTAAAGGATGAGATATTAAAGAGACTTAAAATGGATAAATATGATCTTTTTATCGTTAACTTTGCCAATCCAGATATGGTGGGGCATACAGGAGTGGTTCCGGCTGTTATAAAGGCAATTGAAACAGTGGACAATTGTTTAGGAGAAATAGTTAGTCTAATAGAGGAGTTAGGTGGATATGCAATAGTTACATCTGATCACGGAAATTCTGAAGCTCTAATAGATGAAACAAATAATAGTCCGATCACATCTCATACAACAAATAAAGTACCCTTAGTTTTAGTAGGTAAAAAAGATGCAACTTTAAGAGAAGGTAAATTAGCAGATATTGCACCAACTCTTCTAGACCTATTAGGTTTAGAAAAACCAGAAGAAATGACGGGGGAAACATTGATAGGCAAGAGGTAAGAGGTTGTGAGAGACCTGAGGTCGTCTGTTAACGACGATGAATATAAAAAGGAGTGTGTAAATAAATGAGTTTAATAACTGAAGTTTATGCAAGAGAAGTCCTTGATTCAAGAGGAAATCCTACAGTAGAGGTTGAAGTTTGGACTGAAAACGAAGCATTTGGAAGAGCAATTGTTCCTTCAGGAGCATCTACAGGAATTTTTGAAGCTGTTGAATTAAGAGATGGAGATAAATCCAGATATATTGGCAAAGGTGTATCAAAAGCAGTAGAAAATGTTAATGATATTATTGCAGATGAAGTAATAGGACTGAATGTATTTGATCAAGTAGCTATAGATCAACTTCTTATTGAAATAGATGGAACACACAACAAGGGTAAACTAGGAGCAAATGCAATTCTTGGAGTATCCATAGCAGTTGCAAGAGCTGCAGCTGATGAATTAGGAATGCCATTGTATCAATATATAGGTGGGGTCAATGCAAAAACTCTTCCAGTTCCAATGATGAATATTTTGAATGGTGGAGAACATGCAGACAATAACGTAGACATTCAAGAATTTATGGTAATGCCTGTAGGAGCTCCAAACTTTAAAGAAGGACTTAGAATGGGAACAGAAATATTCCACAGTCTAAAAGCAGTATTAAAGTCAAAAGGTCTTAGCACTTCAGTAGGAGATGAAGGCGGTTTTGCTCCAAACCTATCAAGTAACGAAGAAGCTTTAGCAACTATAGTTACAGCTATAGAAAAGGCAGGTTACAAACCTGGTGAAGAAGTAATGCTTGCTCTAGATGTAGCTGCTTCAGGAATGTATGACGAGGAAAAGAAAACTTATACATTAAAAGGTGAAGGAAAAGTCTTAAGTGTTGAAGAATTTGTAGATTATTATGTATATTTAGTTGATAATTATCCAATCATATCTATAGAGGATGGATTGGCAGAAGATGATTGGGATGGATGGAAATTATTAACAGAAAAATTAGGGAATAAAATTCAGTTAGTTGGAGATGATTTATTTGTAACTAACACTGAAAGACTACAAAAGGGCATAGACCTTGGGGTAGCAAATTCAATTCTTATAAAATTGAATCAAATTGGAACTATAACAGAAACATTAGATGCAATAGAGCTTGCAAAAACTCATGGAATGACTGCAGTTGTTTCACATAGATCTGGTGAAACAGAGGATTCAACCATAGCAGATTTAGCAGTAGCAACAAACGCTGGTCAAATCAAAACTGGCGCTCCATCTAGAACAGATAGAGTAGCAAAGTATAATCAATTATTAAGAATTGAAGATGGTTTATATGATATGGCAAAATATAAAGGCAAATCAACATTCTATAACTTAAAATTCTAAAAAGGGGTTCCCATGTGGGAACCTTTTACCTTTTATATGTGAATTTAATTGATTTTATAATTAGCCTATGTTAAAATGTTAATGTTATAGACTTCGTATATAAATAAACACAGGAGGTGTGATGATGACAACTATGTTTTCAATTTTAATATTAGTATCAAGTCTTTCTTTGATAGTAAGCGTTTTATTTCAAGAGGGTAGTGATGAAGGATTAGGTGCAATGAGTGGTAATTCACCTGACTCATTATGGGGAAAAAATAGAGGCACAAGTAAGCAAGCTATGTTACAAAAGATTACTATTGTGTCAGCTATTATTTTTATAATTTCTGCTATAGCATTAGCAGCATAACTAAGGAGGAAGAATAAATGGATTTTGCAGTAATAGCTTCACTTCTAGTTGGAGCTTTGGCATTAGTATTTGCATTTTACAAAGCGACTTGGATAGCAAAATTAAGCCCAGGAAATGATAGAATGAAAGAAATTTCATCTTATATTCATGAGGGTGCAATGGCATTCCTAACTAGAGAGTACAAATCATTAGCAATTTTCGTAGTAGTATTATTTGGAATATTAGCACTTGTAATTAACATTCAAACAGCTTTATGTTTTTTAGTTGGAGCAATTTTTTCTATTTTAGCAGGTTATGTTGGTATGCAATCAGCAACTAAAGCCAATGTTAGAACTGCTAATGCAGCTATGGAATCAGGCATGACAAAAGCATTGAACGTAGCATTTTCAGGTGGAGCAGTAATGGGAATGGTTGTTGTTGGTTTGGGAATTATCGGAGTAAGTATTGCTTACTTAGTATTTGGAGATCCTACCATCATTACAGGTTTTGGATTAGGTGCATCATCTATAGCCTTATTTGCAAGAGTAGGTGGTGGTATCTATACAAAGGCAGCCGACGTTGGTGCAGATTTAGTTGGTAAAGTAGAAGCTGGTATTCCAGAAGATGACCCAAGAAACCCTGCAGTTATTGCAGACAATGTTGGAGATAACGTTGGAGACGTTGCAGGTATGGGTGCTGACTTATTTGAATCCTATGTAGGAGCTATAATTTCAGCTATAACTCTT
>CAYZZR010000159.1:0-4430 GCA_964482775.1 uncultured Tissierella sp.
ATCTAGTGAAAGGTGCCTTAGGACATGAGGAAAACCAAATGCCTAGAATGGTTACTTCGCCATGGAATGAAAAGGCAATACCATTTGAAGAAGCAGCAGAAATTGGAACTAGAAAAGTTATTAAAGATCATTCTACCGTTGGATTTGTAATAACCACTGATGGTTCTATAACTGATATTGACAGAGCAAACTATATTAAAGCTGAAGAAAGAGTAATAAATGAATTAAAAGAGATTGAAAAGCCATTTGTTATAATATTGAATTCTAAACATCCAAATCTTGATAGTACAATAGCTCTTAAGGATAATTTAGAGACAAAGTATGGAGTATCAGTATTAGCTATGGATTGCCTAAATATGGATATTGCTGATATTGAACGAGTATTTGAAAAATTATTATTTGAATTTCCTGTTAAAGAAATTAATTTAAATCTTCCTGGATGGATAGACAGTTTGCCTAGAAATCATTGGGTTAAAAGTAGTATTTTAGATTCAATCAAAAGTACTATTGAAGATTTAGAAAAGTTGAACCAAGTAGAGTCTAAATTGAATCCATTAATGGATTTAGATATAGTAAAAGGAGTTTCCATTAGAGAAATAAATCTAGGGGAAGGTATTGTCAATTCTGATATAATTCTAGAGGAAGGTCTTTTTTACAAAATATTGAATGAAATAACTGGTTACAAGATCTCTGGAGATTATCAAATTTTAAACCTAGTTACTAAACTAGCAGAAACAAAAAAAGAATATGATAAAATAGAAAAAGCTTTATTGGAAGCAAAAGAAATTGGTTATGGACTTGTAAGTCCAACTCAAGAGGAATTAGTATTAGAAGAGCCTGAAATATATAGACAAGGAAATAGATTTGGAGTAAAGCTTAAGGCTACTGCACCATCTTTACATGTTTTACGTGCTGATATTACTACTGAAGTTTCACCACTTATTGGTACAGAAAGACAATCTGAAGAATTACTTCAATATTTTTTGTCAGAATTTGAAAATGAACCATCAAAGATTTGGCAATCAAATCTATTTGGAAAATCTCTTTATGACTTAGTTAATGAACAACTCCATAGCAAGATAACTACTATGCCGGAGGATGCAAGACAAAAGCTAAGAAGAGCCTTAGAAAGGATTTTAAATGATGGAAGTGGCGGGTTAATCTGCATTATTATTTAGTTTATGTAATCAAATAGACACTAAAATGCAAAATAGAGAAATAAAACTATGCTTATAGTTATATTTCTCTATTTTTGATTGTCAAATTACTATATCAAAGTTATTTAAAAATTTTCGAATTTATGTTATACTAAATTCAGCATATGAAGGAGGAATTGGGATGTTTGATTTTTTACAGTCATTTCTTATTATGCTACTTATAACAAGTATTATTGGTTATATTTTAGTAGTGTTAAAGGAAAAAATGTATTTAAAAAATAATATAATCTTGATCGATAATAAATCTGTAACTCAAGATCATCTTGATGATACTGATATGAAAGAGTTTTTTTTAGATGGTACTATTTTGAAGGCTGGAGATGAAATAAGAGTTATAACGAGAAGAGAAGAAAAATATAAAGGCATACTAATAGGTGCAATCCAGAAGGAAAAATCCATATTACTAGTAACAAATAGCAATAAGGTTTTAAAATTTAGGGTTGATAATATTAAACAATTTAAAATACTTAGTAAATATGGAAAGTTTTTTTCTTAAGTAAGGGTGATAAAATGTCCCAAGAAATCAGAGGGAATAGGCGAATTCAAAAAAAAAGAGTTATTATAGGAATAATTATAGCGGCTCTAATATATATGATGATGAATTTAATATCTACTTTTTCTGGAGGCTCAAAAGCTTTTGTATTACCAGAACATTATATTTTATATGATAAACTTCCTGCTAAGGGAATTGTTATAAAGAATGAAACAGTTTACAAATCTGAAGGTAGTGGACAACTTAATCTGTTGATAAATGAAGGCGATAAGATTCCTGTTGGGGTAGAAGTAACAAATGTAAGCCTTCTACATGATAATTCTCAAATTAAACAAGAATTATTGGAACTTGATCAAAGGATAGAAATCTTATCAAAGGGTGGTTTAAGCACTACTAAAGATGTTCAAGAAGAAGGTAATGTGGATTTATATAATAATAAACTTATAGAAAAGATACAAATGGATGTCAATAGTGATAACTTCATAAATATTCATAGCGATATAGAAGAGATTAGAAGTAAGCAAGATTTTATGCATAGTGATGGTAATTTGTTAAATCAGAGCTTAGAGTCCTTAAAGGCTAAAAGACAAGCTTTATTAAAACAAATTAGTGGAAACAACATTAGATATTATGCTGGTGTTTCAGGGATTGTTTCATATATTCTAGACGGTTATGAAGAAATATTATTACCAAAAGATTTTGAAAACTATACTTATGATGCACTTCTCTTTGACGAAACAACTAAAGAAAATGATATTGAATCCAATAAAGATGTAGTTGCAGGAAGACCTATATTCAAAATTATAAATAATTTTGAGTGGTATATAGCAATTAAGATAGAGGATATTGAAAAGGTTGCTGATTATGATGTTGGACAAGCAATTATTTTTGAATTGGAAAATGATATTGAACTAAATGGTAGAATTATAAATATGAATATAACAGGAAATAATGGCGTTTTAATTGTAAAAAACACAGATTATCTTCATAATGATTATAATATTAGATTTAATAATATTGAAATAGTGAAGTCAAAAAAAGAAGGATTTAAAATACCTAGCTCCACAATAATAGACAATGATGGAGTAAAAGGGGTATACATTAAAGATATAAATGGCATTGTGAAATTTAGACCAATTTTAATATTTGGTCAAGTTGGAGAATATTCAATTATAAATAAGGGCAATAATAATGGTTATATAGAGCTTTCTGGTTATCCAAATCCAGTAAGAACAATAACCTTATATGATGAAATATTTTTAAAGCCTGATAGTATAATTGAGGGTGAAATTCTTAGATAAAGGAGTGTTCAGAATTCTAATTCAAGATAATCTTAAAGTGGTTAACGAAAAAATAGAAAATGCTATGAAGAGATCTGGCAGAAGCGATAAAGTCAAATTAATTGCAGTAACTAAAACTATTGATATAGATAGAATTAATGATGCGATTAATCTTGGGGTAACAGATATTGGTGAGAATAAAGTACAAGAGCTACAGACTAAGATACCAGTTTTAGGAAATGAAGTTAATTATCATATGATTGGTTATTTGCAGACAAATAAAGTCAAATACATAATTGATAAAATTAAGCTAATTCACTCATTAGATAGAATTAGTTTAGCTGAGGAACTTGACAAGAGAGCACAATCTTTGGGTATAGTTGTCAATACATTAGTACAGATTAATATAGCAGAAGAGCAAACTAAATCTGGACTATTGCTAGGTGAAGTTATACCATTTATTGAATCTATTCATGAATTCAAGAATATTAAAGTAAATGGTCTTATGACTATAGGACCAAATACAGAGGACAAAGCTCTGCTTAGAAAAGTATTTAGAACAATGTATGATGTAAAGGAAGATATAATCAAGAGAAATTACAATAATGTTTCTATGGAGTATCTTTCAATGGGTATGACCAATGATTATGAAATTGCAATAGAAGAAGGATCTAATATGGTTCGCGTAGGCACAGGAATATTTGGTAGTAGAAATTATTAGGAGGGGCTATTATGAGCAAATTTGTGGACAAGTTTAAATATTTTATAGGTATTGATGATTATGAAGAAGATGAAGAAGTAACAGATGAAATTGAAGATGATCTAGATTTAATAGCAGCGACAAAAACTAAAAAATTTAATAATAAAGTAGTAAATATCCATACTAATAGTAATATGAAAATAGCTGTACATGAACCACTGAGCTATGATGAAGCACCAGCTATTGTTGATGATCTAAAAACAAGAAAAGCGGTAGTAGTTAATTTTGAACAACTAGATTCAGGTATAAAAAGACAAATATTTGATTTTATTAGTGGTGGATTATATGCAGTAGAAGGTAAAATTCAGAAGGTAAATAAAGATATATTTATTTTAGCACCAAGCAATGTAGAAATAGATGGACTAAAGGATGAATTAAAAAATAGGGGGATATTCCCTTGGTAATACTAAAGGAGTAATTGATGACTATAATATTTAGAACGCTAGAAATATTTTTTAACTTCCTAGAAATACTAATAATTATTAGAGTGTTTATGAGTATTTTTAGAGTTTCATATGATAACATGATAGGAAAGTTTATAATACAATTAACTGAACCAATAATGGGCCCAGCTAAATCAATATTACATAAACTTGGACTAGATAGAATGATGATAGATTTTTCTCCTTGGCTTGCAATCTTAATATTAAGAATAGCTTATCTTATTATTTTAGATATTC
>CAYZZR010000160.1:0-4388 GCA_964482775.1 uncultured Tissierella sp.
CTCATTGAATTAATTGGTTCCATAACCCCTCAAAACTTAGACCAAGCAGAGTTGGAATCTATTCAAAAATGTGGAATGTCTCTACGAAAGGCAGGTTATATTAAAGGAATAGCTGATGCAGCCATAAGCCAAACAGTAGACTTTGAGAATCTTCATAATCTAGGCGACAAGGAAGTTATAGAAGAATTAGTGATGCTTAAGGGTGTAGGTGAATGGACAGCAGAAATGCTATTGATACATTCACTCCAAAGGCCAAATATACTAAGTTATAAGGATCTAGGGATACGCAGGGGTATTATAAAATTATACGGATTAAATGACATATCGGAAAAAGAATTTCAACAATATAGAGAAAGATATTCACCATATTGTACTGTTGCATCAATATATCTGTGGGAAATTTCAAGTAACGTATAGTTGTAGGTAAATAAATAGGGGGGAAAGAAAATTCTAATTACACGAGCAAAATTAATTTTTATCACAGTATTTATTAATATAATTCTCTTAAAGATATTTAATTTAGGGACAGTATTATCAGGTATTCTGACATTTATAATAGTTATACTTGGATATATTAAGTATTCAAATATAAGACGAAAAAATAGACATAAACTACTAGAAGATGATTTGGATCCAGAAGCTTTCATTGAAGCTACAGAAAAGCAAATGAAAATAACAGGTAAAAACAAAAGAGCCAAAGCAATATTTGATGTAGAGATAGTTGTAGCTTTAATGTGCATGAGCAAACATGAAGATGCTTTAGATATATTAAATGAAATTGATACAAGATATATTCAGAAATGGGATGGTTCCCTATTGTATTATTATAGTGCTGAAATGAATCTATATTACAATATTGGACAAGAGGATAAGGCAAAAGAAATATATGAAAGTAAAATAAGGGATTATCCAATCAAGATATTGAATGAAAGTAGAATCATGGACTCAATATTGTCAAACAAGAGCTTTAATGAGAAAGAATACAGTACCTGTAAAGAACTTTTAAATAAAGTTCTACAAAACAATAAAAGTAGGAGAGTTAAAATTGAGGTTTATTATATGTTGGCAAATATAGCTCAACAAGAAGGAAATCTAGAAGAAGCCATAAAAAAATATAATATAGTAGCAGAGAAAGGGAACAAGCTTTATTCATCATATTTAGCAAAAGAAAAGTTAAAAGAATTGTCAATTAGGGAGGAAGAAAAGATTAATTAATAGGGGTGGACGGCATGTTTGAAATAGAGGATACAATCTTAGACGGTATTGAAAAAGATATAGAAAAGATATTGTTTAAATATGTTGGAGTTGAAAGCTATACAAATACTAGAAAAGAAAAGGATGCAGAACAATTTTTCTTAGATTATTTTTCAACTATACCATATTTTAAAAACACACCTAAATCATATGGAGCTTATCCTATAGAAAATGATACTCTTAATAGGGCGGTATCTTATGCAATGCTGAAGGGAATTGGTGAGGATACTGTTATTTTTATTCATCACAATGATACAGTGTCAGTGGAGGATTTTAAGCTTTTAAAAGATTATGCTTTTTCTCCTGATAAATTGAAAAAAGAGCTGATGAAAATTAAGGACAGTCTAAATGAAGATGTGCAGAGAGATTTATATGAAAACACATTTTTGTTTGGTAGAGGTGTTTGTGATATGAAGGGTGGGGGGGCTATTCAACTAGCCCTAATGAATCGATATAGCGAGATTAAAGACTTCAAAGGAAATATAATTTTAATAGCTGTACCAGATGAAGAAAATTTATCTGCAGGTATGCTGGCGGCTATAAGTTTACTAAATGAATTAAAAGTAGAACATAAATTGAACTACAAATTGATGATAAACTCTGAACCACATCAAAGAAAGAACTCTGAGAAAGGAGTTATATTTGAAGGTTCTATAGGAAAGATAATGCCCTTTATATATGTGCGTGGAGCATTAGCACATGCAGGAAAGGTTTTTGATGGATTTAATCCTTTAAATATAATGAGTGCTATAGTTAGAAAGACCGAGCTGAATATGGATTTTAGCGATAAAGTTGGAGAAGAAGTATCACCGCCACCTACATGGCTTTATTTAAGAGATGATAAGGAGCAATATGATGTGTCCATGCCTCTTAGTATAAAGGGTTGCTTTAGTGTATTAACTCTCGATCAAACACCGCAAAGTGTTTTAAGTAAAGTAAAAAGAGTATGCCAAGAGTCTTTTGATGAAGTAATCCAAAATATGAATGATAGTTATTCTAGATTTCTAGAAGAAACAAATCAACCTAAGAGCAAGTTGATGTGGAGAACAAAGGTTATGAATTTTTCAGAACTATATAATGAAGCCTATGAATTATATGGAGAAAAATTTAGGGTAAACTATGAAAGCAAATTTGAACAATTGGAGTTGAAGTTAAAGGATAATGAAATTTCAATGATAGACAGTAATTTTGAACTTGTATCTTTTATATTTGACTATATAGACGATTTATCTCCTAGAGTTATTTTTGGATTGGTACCTCCATATTATCCAAATGTAGCAAATCTATATCTTGATAATTTAAATGAATCTATAAAAGATATTAGCAAGAAGATAAGTGATTTTACAGAAAAAGAGTTCGATCAAGTATACACAAGGGAATATTTCTATACTGGCATATCAGACTTAAGTTATTCAAGTATAAAAGATGGTAAAGAAATATCAGAGGCATTGGAATTATCTATGCCACTTTTTGGGAGCTTATACAATATATCTTTTGATGGGATAGAGAATATATCAATGCCATGTATAAACATAGGGCCATGGGGTAAGGATTTACACAAACTAACAGAAAGGGTTAATATAGAGGATTTATATATAAGAACACCAAGAATCATTCATAAAGTAATATCCTTGATACTGTAAAGTATCATAGATAGAAGATAGTGGATAAAGAAAGAGATGAAAAAATGACAATATCAAATTTTAAAGATTTTAAATTAAGTGAAGAATTATTAAAGGCAATCAATTTGTTAAACTTTGCAAGTCCTACTAAGGTACAGGAGCAAGTTGTACCAAGTGTTTTGGATAGTAAGGATATAATTGTAAAGTCTCAAACAGGAAGTGGAAAGACTGCTGCATTTGCCATACCAATATGTGAACTGGTTGATTGGAATGATAACAAGCCACAGGCGTTGGTATTAACACCCACAAGGGAGTTGGCTATCCAAGTTAAGGAGGATATTTTTAATCTTGGTAGATTTAAAAGGCTTAAGGTAGCTGCTATTTATGGAAAGGCACCTATTTCTAATCAAGAAAAGGAACTAAAACAAAAAACACATATTGTAGTAGGGACACCTGGTCGTACTATTGATCATATGGAAAGGGGTACCCTAGATACATCAAATATTAAATACCTTGTAATAGATGAAGCTGATGAAATGCTTAATATGGGATTTATAGAGCAAATTGAAACAGTAATAAGTAGCCTAGAGAGAGATCATGTTACAATACTTTTGTCTGCTACTATGCCATTGGATATAGAGGATTTATGTAATAACTATATGAAAAATCCAAGATTTGTTGAAATAGAAGATGAAAATAAGGCTGTTGATAGGATAGAACAAGAAAGATATGATGTAGAAGAATTACATAAGATAAAGTTATTAGAAGATATTACAATAGTAGAAAATCCTGATTCTTGTATGATATTCTGTAATACAAAGTTAATGGTAGATGAAGTTTTTAGTGAGCTATATAGACTTGATTATTCCTGTGAAAAGATACATGGAGGTATGGAACAAAGGGACAGATTGAAGGTAATGAATGATTTTAAGTTAGGTCATTTTAGATACCTTATAGCTACAGATGTTGCTGCAAGAGGGATTGATGTTGAGAACATTAGTCTTGTAATTAATTATGATATACCACAAGATAGAGAAAGTTATGTCCATAGGATTGGAAGAACTGGACGTGCAGATAAGTTAGGTAAAGCTATTACTTTTGTAGCTCAAAGCGAGAAAAAGTTTCTAAAAGACATTGAGGAATATATTGAAAAGGAAATTCCATTGAAAGAAAGACCGGATAAAGCAACAGTTTGGAACTCTAAGGAAGAATTCCAGGAAAAAATCAATACAAGACCAGAAGTAAAAGAAACAAAAGGTGCTGAGTTAGACAAAGAAATTTTGAAACTTCATATAAATGCAGGTAAGAAAACTAAGATGAGAGCATCTGATATTGTAGGGACACTTTGCAGTATTGAAGGCATAACAAAGGATGACATAGGGATTATAAATATAATGGATGTATCTACCTTTGTTGAAATTTTAAATGATAAGGGTGAACAAGTATTCGATGTATTGCAAAACAAACCTATTAAAGGCAGACTTCGAAAGGTAAGTAAAGCAATATACTAAA
>CAYZZR010000161.1:0-4362 GCA_964482775.1 uncultured Tissierella sp.
TTATTATATTTGATCCTGATTTTATTATTAATGTTCCTGTATTGTAAATACTATATGGATAATTTGCTGTATAGATCATTTCTTCAAATTCTATTATTCCTGCATTAGATATATTTCCTGAACCTGTTATTGTTCCATTTTTATATGTTACTTTTCCCGTTGATTTATTTTGTATTGGATATGCTGTAGTACCACCATCTATATTTGTATTTTCTATTGTTATTTCTCCAGTTCCTTGATTAATAATTCCATAATCATGTATTTTTATTAACGAATCTTTTATTGTTATTTTTCCATCTGCTATATTTTGTATTGTTGTAACGGAAGATTGTGCAAAAGAATAATTTGATTTTACATCTATTGTAGTTCCTATAATTTCTACTATTCCCGAAGTATTATTTTTTATTGCATATGCTCCACCACTACTATCGTTTTTAATATTTATTTCTCCTCCTGTCATCTTTACTTTTCCTGTTGACATATTTCCTATTGCATATCCACAATCAACTTCTAAAGATATTTTTCCTCCTGTTATTATTGTATCTCCCGTTCCTAAATTATATATTGCCCATCTATTTCCGTCTCCTGTGCCTTTTATTTCTCCTCCATTTAATTTTACAGTTCCTGTTACATTACTTACTATTGCAGCATCATTTAAACCTTTTACTTCTATTATTCCTCCATTTATTATTACTGCTCCTGTATTAGATATTAACTCTATATTTGAATTTAGTGATTCCATTGTTCCTGATGTTAATGTTAATGTTCCTTTATTATTTATTCCTGCTAATTTATTTGATGTTATTCCTGCATTATAACTTACTAATTTTCCTATTGTTCCTTCACTACTATCTATTATTTCTATGTTACCATTGTTTTCTAATGTTTCTGAAATTCCTAATTCTTTTCCATTTAAATCAATTATTATCTTTTTATTTCCTATTATTATATTTTCCATTGTTGTAACATTATCTAAAATTTTAATAGTTTTTGCTGTCTCATTATTATCAGATATAGAATTTATTGCTGTTTGCATATCATAATATTTAGTGTTATCTATTTGTGCTATTTCTACTTTTGCTAGATATTTTTCAAAATAATTATCTGTAGTATTTTGTTCTTTTATTATTTTATATCCTTCTTCTATTTCTTTTATTTTTCCATAAATTTCATATATTTTTCCTCTTATAATTCCATCATAGAAATATATTTTCCCTTCATCTCTATTATCATAAGAACATTGATTATACAATCCATAAATATTTGATTGTATTTTTGGAGATGTTGTATTTACTTGTCCATCTTTTTCTCCTATTATTATTGTTCCTGCTCCCATATTAGCTACTGCTGTTCCAGTTCCATAATATGTCGATGTTGTAGTATATGTATTTATTATTTCTCCTGACTTTATTTTTATTATTCCTGTTCCTCTATTGCATACTGTTTGATTTGATTTTGTTGTAACTGTTGTTCCCTCTATTTCTAATGTTCCTACTCCAGCATTTTCTACTGCATAAGTATTTGATTCTATTATTGAGTTTTTTAAAGTTATTTTTCCTCCTATAGAATTATAAATTGCTTTTTCATTTGTTGTAATTGTTGTATTTTCTACATATACTTCGCCTTCTCCCATATTCGTTATTCCATAATCATTTGATGTTATTGTTGTATCTTTTACAGTTACTTTTCCTGTTGCTTTGTTATATATATTATATAAATATGTTCCAAATGGCCAGTTTTCTGTAGTATCAAAATTTACTCCTGTTATATCTATTTCTCCAGTACTTTCATTATATATTCCATATCCTTTATCAAAAGTTAAATTGAAATATATTTCTCCTCCTGTCATTTTTACTTTTCCTGTTCCTATATTGTATATTCCATATCCATATCCAACTGTTAAAGATATTTTTCCTCCTGTTACTATTGTATCTCCTGAACCAACATTATATATTGCCCATGCATTTCCTGCTTGTGTACCTCTTATTTCTCCAGAATTTAATGTTACTGTTCCTGTTTCTAAACTTACTATTGCAGTATCATCATCTCCTCTTGTTTCTATTAATCCTCCATTTATTATTACTGCTCCTGTATTATATATTAATTCTAGGTTTTTATTTGATGCTTCTATTGTTCCTGATGTTAATGTTAATGTTCCTTTATTATTTATTCCTTTTGATTTATTTGTTACAGATTCTCCTGTCATTGAAACTGATAATTTTCCTGTTTCTCCTTCATCGCTATCTATTACTTCTAAATTACCATTATTTTCTAAAGTCATTGTAGTATTTAATGTTTTTCCATTTAAATCTAATATTATTTTTCTATTTCCTGTTGTTATTTCTGACATTATAGTATTGTCTTTTATAATTTTTATTGTTTTAGCTGTCTCATTATTTTCCGGTATAGCATTTATTGCTGTTTGTAAATTATAATATTCTGTATTATCTATTTGTGCTATTGCTATTTTTGCCAAATATGTTTCAAAATAACTATCTGTACTATTTTGTTCTTTTATAATATTATATTCATCTTCTATTTCTTCTATTTCTCCAAATATTGAATCTGTTTTTCCTCTTATAATTCCATCATAGAAATATACTTTTCCTGTTATACCATTATAACGACTCTGATTATATAATCCGTAATTATTTGCTTGTATTTTTGGAGATGTTACATTTGCATTTCCGTCTTTTTCTCCTATTATTATTGAACCTTCTCCACTATTTTGTACTGCATATCCATATCCATTATAATATGTAGCTGAAGTATATGTATTTATTATTTCTCCTGATTTTATTTTTATTATTCCTGCTCCATCATTTCTTACTGCTGTTCCCAAATAATTTATATTACATATAACATTTTCTAATTCTAATATTCCTGTTCCATTGTTTTTTATATTTCCAGAACCTGTTATTGTTCCTCCTATTAATGTTATCGTTCCTTCTGAAGCATTTTGCAATGCATAATAAGAAGAATTTGCTGTTATATTTGTATTTTCTATATTTATTTCACCTGCTCCAGCATTTGCTATTCCATAGTAATTTGTTTTTATAGTTGTATCTTTTACTTTTATTTTTCCTCCTGCTTTGTTATATATTGCGTATACCTCATATGTACTTTCTGTAGCCTCAATATTTAATGATTGTATATCTATTTCTCCTGTAGTTTCATTATATATTCCATAACTAGCACCACTACGTGTTTTAAAATATATTTCTCCTCCTGTTATTTTCACTTTTCCTGTTCCTATATTATATATTCCGCCTCCGTTTATAGTTTTCGAAAGATATTTTTCCTCCTGTTATTGTTGTATCTCCTGTTCCCATATTATATATTGCCCATGCAGATCCATTTGTTCCTTTTATTTCTCCTCCATTTAATGTTACTTTTCCTGCTCCTGTTGCAGAACTTACTATTGCAAAGGAATTATCATTTAGTAATTCTATTTTTCCTTCATTTATTGTTACTTCTCCTGTATTTTCTATTACTTTTATATTTTTATTTGTAGCACTTATTGTTCCTGATGTTAATATAAATGTTCCCTTATTATTTATTCCTATTTCTTTTGTATATGAATCTTTTCCTGCACATCTTGTAGTAATTTTAATTGCTTCATTTTCAAAAGTTGCTCCTGTATTATTAGTAATTGCTTCTGCAAGACTTAATGTAATTATTCCTGTTCCTGTTGAATCTTTGAATTTTAATTTTCCACTATTTATAATTTGGTTTCCTAAATAAACATCGTTATCTTTAAAATCTATAACTATGTTTTTGTTACTATCTATTGTTATATTTTCTCCTGCTAAATATAAATCTTTTAATAATGTTATTGTATTTTGACTTGTTGTACTACATGCATTTATTGCATCTTGTAATGTATTATAATATGTTCCTGTTTCTTCTATTTTTACTGCATTTGATGCAACTTCTAATGTTAAATTTTGTTTTTGATCTACTGTTTGTATTTTTACTTGTGTATTATCTTCTATTTTATATAATGTTCCATCTAATGCTGTTGTTGGTGCTATTATTTTTCCATCATAAAATTCTATAGTTCCTACACTATAATTATATACACCATTTGTTGTTCCTTCTATTGTTGGAGATGTTGTACTTAAATCATTTTCTTTTTCTCCAATTATTATTTTTCCTGTTCCTTGATTATTTATTCCATATCCAAATCCAGATTTTACAGTAGTAGTTGCCAAAATATCTCCACTTTTATAAGTAACATTTGCAGCATCTTTGTTGTATATTCCATATACAGTTATTGCTGATGTTCCTGTATAACTTACATTAATATTTGTATTTTCTATATTTAAATTACCATTTGCTAAATTGTTTACTCCATATGAA
>CAYZZR010000162.1:0-4353 GCA_964482775.1 uncultured Tissierella sp.
GATAAAGTTAAAAAAAAATATGCTTTTTTGTTCTATTATATCACATTTCCTTAATTTGTCAATTTTATTGTTAGTAACTCTATCATTTATGATAACATTTATTATGATATTTTTTGGGTTTTATATACATTATTATTAAAATGTGTCTTAATATTATTTACTTTAAGTGCAAGACTATTAACAGGAGGCTGATAAAATGAAAACAAATAAAATATTTGTTATAGCATTAAGTTTACTTGTATTGATTAGTATAGCTGCATGTACTCCACAAGATACTGGTTACAATAATAATACGGAAAGATTGTCGACTCAAACTAGATTAAACCAAAATAATAATTGGAATAGAGACGACTCTTGGGATAATGGAATGAATATGAATACCACTATAGAAGATGATTTAAATAATGGTATCAACAATAACAGAACCAACAATTTAAACAATGGTATGGTAAGAAACAATAGCATGACTACCAGTTTAGGTAATATGAATACTCAAGCTAAGAATTTAGCTAAAAAGATATCAAATCTTCCAGAGGTTGATAATGCGTCTGTAGTCTTAAGTGATAATAATTGTATAGTTGGAGTAGATTTAAAAGGTACAAATAATACAATTAGTACTTCTTTAAGACAGAAGATTGAAAAGATGGTTAAAGATACTAATAATATAAATACAACCGATGTTTCTATAACTTCAGATCCTGATTTAATAACAAGAGTTAAAACCTTATCAAATGGCATGACTAACAATGTAGGCAACACTGTAGGTAATGATGTAAATGATTTCACCAATGATATCGAAGAATTAATAAGAGATATGGTTCCTGGTGGAAGAGGAAGAAACTAGACAAAAAAAAGATTCTTCATTTGAAGAATCTTTTTTTATTTGCTCATTTCTTTATTCAATTTCTCAATAGCTCTTGTTTCTATTCTAGATACGTAAGATCGTGAAATTCCAAGCATTGCCGCTATTTCTCTTTGAGTTTTACAGCCTCCATCCACCAATCCATATCGTAACTCAATAATCACCTTTTCTCTATCTTTAAGCACTTGATTTATTGCTCTATAAAGCCTTTTGGTCTGTATTCTTAAGTCAACTTGATCAATTACTTGATCTACTTCAGTACCAAGTATATCAAGTAAATTAATTTCATTGCCCTCTTTGTCTGTACCTATGGGTTCATGTAATGATAATTCTACCTTTAGTTTTTTTGAGGATCTTATTGTCATTAAAATTTCATTATCAATACATCTTGCAGCATATGTAGCTAATCTAGTACCTTTTTCTGGATTAAAGGTAGTTATGGCCTTTATTAAACCTATTGTTCCTATAGATATTAAGTCATCAAGGTCTTTTCCTGTATTATTATATTTCTTTACTATATGAGCTACAAGTCTAAGATTTCTTTCAATCAATATATTTTTCGCAGCGGAATCTCCATTTCTATATAGCTCTAGATACTTATCCTCATCTTCCTTAGTCAATGGTTTTGGAAAAGAATTTGAGTTTATCATATATCCACATAAAATAACAAAAGGTTTTAATAATCCACCTAAAAGTAGCATTACTATTTTTTCCATATTAGCACCCCCAATTGATTAAGTATATGATTTGGGACTGCTCTTGGTGCTAGTACAAGGGATATATTTTATTTATTTCTTTTGAGATTACTTCAAATATAGGAGCTGCTGATTTGGATCCAGAATATCCTTCCTCAACAAGTACAGTTATGACGTATTTAGGATTTCTTTTAGGTAAGAATCCCGAAAACCATCCATGTATAGTGGAATTTTTGTTTAGTATAGCTTCTGCAGATCCAGTTTTCCCACCGGCGCCACCTAATATATCTAAATCCATAAATTTCGCTGTACCTTCCTCTACAACTGTTACTAAATAATCATAGGCAATATTTGCTATACTTGGTTTTATTACAGCTATGTTTGCTTTTTTGTTAAATGTTTTTAACATTTTCCCGTCCTTATTAGTAATTCCTTCTATAATAGTCAAAGGTTTTTGAATCCCATTGTTAGCTATTGTCATCAATAAATTCGTGATTTGTAATGGAGTTGCTTCAATTTTTCCTTGACCTATGGAAATATTGCCTATGGCAGGTCCCAGCAAATCATCATCTTTTGGCAAAAGTCCTTGAATTTCCTCAATTAATCCAATATTTATTCTTTTTCCAAAGTTTAATCTACTAGCTAAATCAATTATAGTTTTTGCTCCTAATTTTTTACCTAGTTGTATGAAAACACTATTACATGATTTTGCAAATCCTTCTTCTAAATTCAAATACCCATGAATGTTTGTGCATTTTATTCTAAGACCATTTACATCTTCATATCCAGGACAAAAAAATTCTTCATCAGTAAAATCATAATTAGATTCAAGGGCTGCTAAAAGAACAACTAACTTGAATATTGAACCTGGTGGATAAGCCACTTGGGTAGCCTTGTTATAAAGTGTCATATCATCACTTTTTAGATATTCATGAACTTCATCTTGATTGAAATTTGGTCTTGATGCCATGGCCAAAATATTACCACTCTCAATTTCTGCTACTATTATGGCACCATTGACCTTTTTTTCATCCATGGTATTTTCTACAATAGTTTGAATGTTTTTATCTATAGTTAGTTTTACTGCTGCAGGGTTGTTAGGGTCTGTTATTTCATTTACGTATTCTGCTCCGTCTAGTATAATGGTTCTACTTTTATCATATTCAATAATAAGTGATTTTTCATCATTTTTACTTAGATACTCATCAAATACTTTTTCTATTCCAGATTCACCTGTATTCTCTGATTTATTTATATATCCTATTACATGAGATAACAAATTATTTTTATCATATCTATTAACAACTTCAGTAAAAAATATGTTATTAGGCTTGTTTTCTATATGAAATTCATTCTTTACTGGTATTTGTAAGATATAATCACTTGTACTTAAAGCATTAAAAAACTCATTATAATTCAAGCTTGTATTTTTTTCTAGCAAATCATACAGATACTTATTATCTTTTATTAAATCCATTGGTGCTATCATCATTTTTCTAGTATCACTATTTGTCAAAGGAAGAAGATTTCTATCATAAATCATACCTCTTTTTGGAAAAAGGGAAATTTCTTTGCTTCTTTGTTTTAATGCCAATGAACTATATACCGAATTCTGATGAATCTGTAGATAATATAGCCTTAAGCTTAGTGAAAAAATAATAATAGTTGCAAGTATGCCAAAGGAAAGCAAGCGTTTTTTATTCTTAATCATAAAAAAACCCCCTTATTCCATTAGTTTTGGCAATAAGAGGGTTTTTTATTCTTTAATTTTTTATAATGTCATTAATCTGTGCCACTATTAAATCGATGGCTACCTTATTGTATCCACCTTCTGGTATGATAATATCAGCATAACGCTTTGTTGGTTCTACAAATTGTTGATGTGCAGGTCTAACAGTATCCATATACTGCAATATTACTGAATCCAAAGTTCTACCTCTGTCCTTTATATCTCTAAGTATTCTTCTTATAACTCTAACATCAGAATCTGTATCTACAAATATCTTTATATTTAGTAAATCTCTTATATCTTTTTCGAAAAATATCAATATACCTTCAAGAATAATTATATCCTTTGGCTCCACTCTTATAGTTTCTTTTTTTCTATTATGATTTTCAAAATCATATATTGGTTTTTCTATAGCTTTTCCTTCTATTAGTTGAGAAAGATGTTGAATTAGCAACTCATTATCAAAAGCATCTGGATGGTCATAATTTGTTTTAATTCTATCTTCAAAGGATATATCACTTTGATCTTTATAATATGAGTCCTGCTCAATTACAAGAACATTTTTATCATCAATTGCTTTAAACACTTCCTTTGTGACTGTTGATTTTCCTGAGCCAGTCCCACCTGAAATTCCAATTAATATAGGTTTTTTCATGACTATTCCTCTCTTTCCTTGCGCAATAGATAAAATTTTTCTACATCTTCACTCATTTTCATCTTTATAATTTGTTGAGCATGAGGTGCCACTTCTATCTCATTGCCTTCCTCATCCCACATATTTTCGATATTTTGAACAAAATGTTCCTTTCCAGGTCCAAATACCTCTATTTCTTCACCTGTAAATAATCTATTTCTCTGCTCTATAGTTGCGATTTTTGTTGCTTTATCATAGTCAAGAACCATTCCTACAAAGTCATAACCCCTAATATAGGAGCTACTGGTATAGACTTGCGCATCATCAGTTGGTTTGTTAAAGTAGAAACCTCTAGTAAAGTCTCTATGACTTACCTTCTTTATTTCATCTAGCCACTTATCTTTGTAGACAAAGCCTTTAGGATCCTTATAGT
>CAYZZR010000163.1:0-4340 GCA_964482775.1 uncultured Tissierella sp.
GTGAAGATGGTAAAATTATGGTATATATTCATGATATGGATAGTCCTAACTTACAGGATAATGCTGTGAATTTTAGCATTAGAAATAGCTTGTACGACAATTTTAAAGAGGGTGAAGAGATAGATTCCTCGCCTTATCCAGACAGTGATCCAATCATTGCTGGAAGAGAAGATGATGCTCTGGTAGTTTGGACACGCTCCTTTACAGATGTAGAGGGCTTATCTGGAAAAGAAGCTAGCAATGAAGATATATCCAATGTATTAGATGCTACAGAAATAATGGTAGGAGTCTATGATCCTATTAGTGAAGATTTTAATACTCAAAGATTGACCAACAATAACACAGCAGATTTTAGCCCCCTTGCAGCCGCAAGGGGAGAACATAGACTTGTTGCTTGGCGTAGTGTAATGGCAGGAGATAAAAAAGATCCTTTCTACTTTAATGGAAGAGATGAGATTGTGTATTCAACTTATAGTGGAGGAAATTGGACTGAGCCAAGTCTAGTGTATGACGGCATTATTGACCATGTAGAAGACCTTAAGGTGGCAATATTAGCAGATGGAAGAGTAGCATTTCTTTATCAGGTAAAAATGGATGGTGGTAATTCAGAAATAATGGTGACCTTACTTGATAAAAAAGGAAACACCATAAAGAACCTTCGCTTGACTAACAATGACATAGAAGATATAAATCCTGAAATTATTGCACTTGAGTTACCTGATGGTAAAGAAGGTTTTGTAATGGGATGGAGCACAGAGGATGGAATCCAAATCCTAGCTATGGATTCTGATGGTAATCTATATCCTGAGTATGAGCAAGAGATCGAAAATACTTTGGAAATGTCCAACTATGTAGATTTTAGCTTTGCAAAAGGCAGCAAGAAAATGGAGGATTTATCCATTGTATGGAGTCAAGCTGATATCACTTCAGAAGAGGGAAGTTTATATATTTACAAAGATAACCTATGGGGAATCAAATTAACAAAAGAAGATGATGGAGCCATAGGTAGCTCAGGAAAGATAAAATTATTGGAACTAAAGAATCAAAATACTGTAGATTTTTATGATGTAATAACAGATCCAGATAAAAATGAACTTCATTTTCTTATGATGGTTGGAGACCACAGTGGTGTAGATGAAAAGACAGATATATTGATGGGCAACTTCCAATATAAAAATGAAATATTTATTGATGAGCCATTCTATTCATGTGAAGATATTATTCCAGGTATGGATATGCCTATAGCCTTTAATATTCAAAATCTAGGAATTGAGTCTATTAATAATATTAAAATCAATATTGGAGAAAAAACATATGAGTTTAAGGAAGAAAGTATAAGACCAGGTATGTCTAAGGATTTCCTTATCTTACTTGAACTTCCAGATCCAGTTCTTGATATGGATTATAGGATTTTTGCGAAATTTGCAGATTCTGGGGATATTGTAAGCAAAAGTGATACCCTAAAGCTAGACCTGGTGGATATATCTATAGATAAAATAAGAGTAACTAGGGAAGAAAATAGAGAAAGAGCCTTTAACATCCTTCTTAGTAACAAGGCCTATGGCAAGTTTAAAGAAGGTGTTCATACAGTTCAATTGGGATTGTATAAGACAGCAGATTTAAATGAAGCTATTATTGTTGAAAGCATTTCTGATAGGGAAAGTCTGGAGCTAATCAATAATGGTGGTCTATCCTTGGATATGGTCCTAGATGAAGGAAACTTGAAAGAGTTTTTAAATGAAAAGGGAGAAATTCCAGATGGCGGTGCTTTAGTATTTTTCAATGCAGTGGTCACTGAAAAGGGAGAAGCTATAGAAGATGCTGATATTGGTAATGATATGAACTATATATTGATTCGTAGCCTCCTTGAAAAATACGGTAGCCCTCTTAATATTGGAAGTATGCTTTATAAAACAGATGGAGAGACAAGGGTTAAAATAGAAGCATTTAACAATTCCATCAATAAAATATCCAAAGGGAATTTCACAGGATATCTAAGGGATGCAAGTGGCAAGGTTCTAGAGAAGCAAGAGATCTATGACCCAAATATAGGCCTATCTAGCTTAGTTGGAATACCAGGTGAGGAGAGCTTTGATAGCAGTTTAAAATTCACCCAAGAAGGTGCAACTGTAGATGTAGTCTTTACGGAAGTCCAGGACAAGTCTGCAAAGCTATCATTACTTAAAGTAGATGGAGTAAGACTAAATTTTCATAAAGATATATATGAATATGATATAGCTGTTGATGATTTAAAGGAAACCTTTATTATTGCAGAGGCAGAAGATCCAAATAGTACTATAACAATTAAAAAAGATGGTAGACCGCTTGAAATATTGCAACCTATTGCTACGTCACATGGAATCAATAGATTTGTAATTTCCGTGGTAAATGGAGAATATCAAGAAGAATATATTGTAAACCTTAATAAACTAGGTTCTGATGATAACATAGATCCTGGAGATGATAAAGAGGATGACACAAAACCTAGAGATAATATAGATAAAGAGCAAGTAGATTCTCCGATTACTCTTATAATCAATGGAATTGGTCATAAGCTTCCTATAAAAACTATAGGTGGCAAAGTAGTTATTAATCTAGATTTACTAGGTGATAGGACATATAAAGATGATGAAGACTTGGTGATAGATATACCAGATATTATTGGAGCAAAAACATATACTCTGGATCTACCAGTAGATTTAATGACAGGATCTGGGAAAGGACTAATTATTATTAACACATCCTTAGGCAGTATAAGCATCCCTAGAAATATGCTAAATTCAATGGCAGAAGATAAAGGAAACAGGGTAAACATTAGCATTGGGTTAGGTGACAGGTCACTATTTAGAAAAGATGTCCTAGAAGCCATAGGGGAGAGACCTCTTATCCATCTAACTATGGAGATAGATGGTAAAAAGCTAAACTGGGATAATTATGATACAAGAATAAAGGTATCAATACCTTACGTCCTAAGTGAACAAGAGGATCTTAATAGTGAAAGTATGGTTATATGGCATATTGATGAAGATGGCAACCCAGTAACTTTATCAAATGGAGTCTATAATTCTACTAGTGAAACAATGGACTATCAAGTAAATCATTTTAGCCACTATGCTATAGTATATAACAAAGTCAGCTTTAATGATGTGAAAAGTGATAGTTGGTATAGTAAAGCTGTAAACTTCATAGCTGCAAGAGATATTACCAGGGGAACAGGCAATGGAGACTTCAGTCCTAATGGCAAGCTAAGTAGAGGTCAATTTATAACCATGATTATGAAAGCATATGGTATTACCCCTGCTTTAAATTCAGCAGATAATTTTGTGGATGCTGGAAACACTTACTACACCAATTATCTGGCAAAAGCTAAGGCTTTGGGCATAAGTAAAGGTGTAGGAAACAACAAGTTTGAACCAGAAAGATACATCAGTCGTCAAGAGATGTTCCTTCTACTATACAATACACTCCAGTTAATGGATAGTCTTCCTGAAGGTAGTTCGGATATGACGATGGAAGCTTTCATAGATAAAGATCAGATAGATTATTGGGCAAGTGAGGCAATAGGCCTATTGGTGGGAACGGGAACCATAAGTGGAAGTGATAATAGACTAAATCCTAAAAGCACAACTACAAGGGCAGAAATGGCACAAGTAATCTATAATTTGCTTTCAAAATAGTCAAGCTTAATGAACTTGTTGTATTGATAAACCATCAATCTATGAAAGGTAGTTCAATTATTAACTACCTTTCATACTATGAATATAAAATACCAAAAGAAGGAGAAGGTTTTATGGCGCATTATCCTAAATTAAATCATGTTTTTATCACAGAAAGATTAAAGCATAAGCTAAATGAAATCGATAACCATCCCATTACAACAGTAATAGCTCCCATGGGTTTTGGTAAAACAACAGCTATAAACTGGGGGTCAAAGAGGTTAGTAAAAAATCATTCCAACTCTATAGTTCTTAGACAAATCATAGTTACAGATAGTGTCACAGATTTTTGGGGTGGATTTTGCAGAGCATTCAAAGTGAGCTGACACCAATAAGTTAGACCTAAAAAATCTAACTTATTGGTGTCCCATCAGATGTAAGTGCTAAGGCTGATTTATCTAAGTATGAAGATTCAAAGAATATTTCAAATTGGGCAATAGATGCAATATCCTGGGCAAATGCAACAAGAGTCCATGTAACTACGCTATCTTTCAAAGTATCATTCTTGAATGTTAACCATAGAATTATTGATTTATTAATTATCTGAAATTCAAATTGAAAAGTATTAATACATATGATACAATAAATTAATTGGGAATGAAGTTCTCCCTTGGTGATGACCTA
>CAYZZR010000164.1:0-4339 GCA_964482775.1 uncultured Tissierella sp.
TTCTTCCTTCGCTATTTTGAACCTCTTTCAATACAGCTTTTAATCTTTCTTCAAATTCACCTCTATATTTTGCACCAGCTATCATTCCAGGCAAATCAAGAGTTACTATTCTCTTATCCTTAATGATTTCAGGAACATTTCCTTCAATAATCTTTTGAGCCAATCCTTCTGCAATAGCCGTTTTACCTACACCTGGTTCTCCAATCAAGACAGGATTGTTCTTAGTCCTTCTACTTAGTATCTGTATTACTCTTTCGATTTCTTTAGCCCTTCCTATTACAGGGTCAATACCACCATCTTCAGCTAGCTTGTTCAAATCCACACTATATTTAGCTAAATTTGGTGTCACACTTTTTTCTGATTCAGTATTTTGTGTAGATTTTGACGTAGAATCAGTTATCATATCTATGACTCTATCTGAAAGTTTATCTGTGTCTACACTCAATCTTTTTAAAACCGCTGATGCAACCCCTTCACCTTCAGCCAAGAGCCCTAGAAGTAAGTGTTCAGTTCCTACATAGTTGTGTCCAAGGTTCCTAGCTTCTAAAAAGCTTAATTCAAATATTCTCTTAGTCCTTGGAGTAAACCCTAAAAGCTCAGACTCATGTTCACCTTGACCTACTGACTTTATTACTTCTTTTCTAGAATTATCTATATTTACACCATATTCCTTTAAAGCTAGAGCTCCTACTCCCTGTCCTTCTGCTACTATACCAAGCAGTAAATGCTCTGTTCCTACATAATTATGCTTCAAAGCCTTAGCTTCTTCTTGAGCTAATAGTATGGCCTTTTGAGCTTTTTCCGTAAATCTGCCAAACATCGCCATTCTTATCCCTCCATATCCTTTAAATAATTTCTTATTTTTTCTGCTCTTATCCTATCTCTTTCCTCTTTACTAGTTTCCTCACATAAATCTCTTTGAATATTTGCTGGTGTAATATCAACCATAAGCTTCACAATTCCCTTCAATTTAGGATCATTAATATATTCCATATCATAAGCCAACTTCACATTAGACAAATGATTCATAGCTTCCTTAGAAGAAATAAGTCTGCTATTTTTCAAAATTCCAAAGGATCTATACACCTTATCCTCAATCTCAATTCCATTTTTCTTCATTAGGTATTTTCTAGTGTTTCTTTCTCTATTTACAATTTGATATATTATTTTATTTAACTTATTTATAATCTCCTCTTCAGTATCACCTAAAGTGGTTTGATTTGATATCTGATAGAGGTTTCCACTTGCTTCTGATCCCTCTCCATAAAGACCCCTAACTGTAAGCCCAATCTTTCTAAGAGCTTCAATCAATGCATTCATATGTCCAGTCATAGTAACACATGGTAAATGTACCATAACAGAAGCCCTAAGTCCTGTCCCTACGTTTGTAGGACAAGCCGTAAGATAACCAAGTTCACCATCATAAGCAAAATTCAATTTTGATTCAAGCTTATCATCGATTTCCGAACAAAGCTCCCAAGCCTCATTTAAATTTAAACCTGCTAAAAGTGTCTGAATCCTTAAATGATCCTCTTCATTTATCATAATGGTTGCTTTCTCATCATCCCTTACAAGAAAGCTACTCTTATCAATTTTTTGTATCAAACCTGGACTTATCAAGTGTTCTTCAATATACATCTTTCTTTCCAATTGAGACAAGTCTCTAACTCTATAAAATTTATAATTGGAATCACTAAAACCATCCTTCATGGTTTCCAATACATCTGTAGTTAGTGCATCTGAATCTTCAACAGATAAATAGAGTGGAAAATCATACTCCTTGATATTTCTAGCAACTCTTACTCTTGTACTAATAGCCACATCCTCATGATCAGTATTTCCTTCTAACCATTTAGGCATCTTGCTCACTCCCCACTTGTATGAAGTCTTTCCTTGACCGCTTTTATTTCATCTCTAATCAATGCAGCACTTTCAAACTCTTCTTTTTTAACTGCATCCTCTAATTTCTCATTTAGTTCTTCAATTTCTTTTCTAAGAACAATACTAGGGCTTATTCTCTTAGGAGCCTTTCCCCTATGATGATTGTGACCATGTATCCCATTAATTATTGGTTTTAGTTGCTGGCTAAAATTTTCATAGCATTTTTCACAACCTAATTTTCCAGTCTTTTGAAACCTAGAAAAGCTTAATCCACAATTGGAACAAGTCATATCTTCAACTTGTTTTTCTTCAGTATCATCAATAGAATTAAACAATCCAGCAAATAACTTGTGAATTGAAAATGGTTTATCTAAATCCAACTCCTGATTTTCAAAAGCACATGTTTCGCAAAGATGTAATTCTTGAATTTTTCCATTTATAATCTTAGTGTAATGAAAATTAGCATTTTTTATTTTACAGGAATCACATAACATATTATCCCTCCTTAAATATTGGAAGATGTCACTTGACTAGTATCAATAAAATATTTTTTAGGATATCAGCACGCAAGGAATTTCTATTATCACTTTCACAACTTAAAGCCCTATCTCCAATAGATGCTTTGATAATATCCGATTCCCTTTCACTAATGATTTCTTCTTCTTTTAGCGCATTTATAATATCATATGCCTTGCTTTTAGTAATCGAATCTCCAATAGTGTTGACTATAATATTGTTTATATCCTCATACTCATTTATACTAACCTTTATTATTTTTATATACCCACCGCCGCCTCTTCTACTCTCTATATAATACCCTTTATATGGAGTAAATCTCGTAGTTAGAACATAATTAATTTGTGATGGTGCACATTCAAAGTATTCCGCTAGCTCATTTCTTTGAATTTCTATACTTCCATCAGCTTCAGATAATAAATTTTTTATAAAGGATTCTATTATGTTACTTAGTCCAGACATTCTTATCCTCCTTTTTAAATTGACTTTGACTTTCTTTGCCTTTCCCTATAAAAAATTAAGCCCTAAGGCTTAATTTTAATATTCTCTTACTTTATTGTAATCATTCATAGATTTTTCCATCATTTGCACTCTCGTAGAAGCCAATGCTGCGTCATAAGTTGTATCAACTACAACCCACTGGCCATCTATAAGAACTTCATTCCAAGCATGATAGGTACTTGCCATATCATTTTTATAACCCTTTACTAATTTCGTATGAATGCCTTCTGATCTTAGTATACCCGCAAAAAGTGCAGCATAATCATAACAAATACCTTTTTTTGTAGCTATAGTATTTTCAATGTTTGGTACATAATCAGTAGATATGGTATTGATCTTATTATAATCATATTTTATGTTAGATATTACATAGTTATAAACAGCTTCTACCTTTTCTTGATCTGTATTTAAATCCTTAGTTAAACTATCAGCTAACTGAGAAAGCTTGTCCACTTCTTCCCAATAAACAGGTTGACTTGAAGTTAAATAGACATCCTTTGAATTGTCAGTAATATTTATTGTTGATTTTTCAACTACCTTATATTTGTTGCCTTCGGTATTTTGAAGTATCTTAACTAAATAGGAACCACTTCCTAACTGAGCCGGTATTTCTTCATTTGAATTATTCAAACTGTAATAATATTTTTCACTACCCTTTTCTACCATTACTCTCATATTGCTTCCGTACTTTTCACTTTCAACTTTTATCTGATTATTACTTGATTTTGCTATATTGTAGGTTGATGAACCGTATGCTTGTCCTATAGATGTCATAAAAAAAATAAGAACAAAAATAAAGCTACTCACTCTCTTTGACACGTAAACTCTCCTTTCGGAAACTGGCTGCCATTTTACAGGCCCTTTAGTTTTGCGTCCTTAGGTTTCCCTAAGTTTGCCTTTATCGTTTGATAGCTTACAAAAGAGCGAATCTCTTCTGCACTTATCAAAATTATAATATCATAGATTATTATAAAAAAAATAACAAAATTTAGGAGATCTTGTATGAAGGTCTGAAATGCTTGTTTATAACAAAAATAAAAAACTCAATCAAATGATTGAGTTTTTTGCTATATTTATTGAGCTTCTCTCATAGCCTTATATTCTGCAATAATCTTTTCTGCACTCATGACAGGAACTTCATCATATCTTACGAAATCCATGGTAAAGCTTCCTCTTGCTTGAGTCATAGCTCTTAGATCAATTGCGTATTGGAACATTTCAGCATGAGGTGCCTCAGCAATTAATCTTTGAGTACCATCATCTTGCTGTTCCATACCAAGTATTCTGCCTCTACGTTTATTCATATCTCCCATTACATCGCCTAAATAATCATCTGGGATAGATATTTCCACCTTTACTACTGGCTCAAGCAATATTGGCTTAGCCGCCTCCATACCTTTTTTGAAAGCCAATGAAGCTGCAATCTTAAAAGCCATTTCAT
>CAYZZR010000165.1:0-4139 GCA_964482775.1 uncultured Tissierella sp.
CTCTCTTTATGGACTGTATAGTTCTATCCGGATTAGTAATTGCTTGTCTTCTAGCAGTTTCACCTACTAATCTTTCTCCATCCTTTGTAAAAGCCACTACTGAAGGAGTCGTTCTGTTACCCTCAATATTAGGTATAACTATTGCTTCTCCACCTTCCATAACTGATACACATGAGTTAGTTGTTCCTAAGTCTATTCCTATTATTTTTCCCATTTAAATTTCCTCCTTATACTATTTTGAAACCTTTACCATTGAAGGTCTTATAACTTTATCTTTTAGCTTGTAACCCTTTTGAAGAATTTCAATGACCATACCTGAATCATATTCTTTAGATTCTTCTACAAAAACTGCATGGTGCATATTCGGATCAAAAGCTTGCCCCAAACATTCTATTTCTTCTACGGAATTCTTCTTTAATAAATCCAATAATTGTTTCTCAATCATACTTATGCCTTTGTAGAAATTGTCTTCTACATCAATCTCACTACTTAAGGCTCTTTGGAAGTTGTCTATGATTGGCAACAAATCAAGTACTATACATTCAATCCCATAAGCAATGGATGATTCCTTTTCCTTTTCAGATCTCTTTCTAAAGTTTACAAAATCTGCCTGAAGTCTCATAAGCTTACTATTTAATTCATTTATTTCATCATCTTTAAGCTTTATGGAATCATTGTTTTCATTATTAGTTTCCAATTCTTCTTCAAGAATCTTTTTATCTTTTAAATCTTCTTTTTCCATTTCTTCTTTATCTGCATTCATTACATCACCTCATAATTATTTTCCACCTAATAATTCAATCATTTCTGTTATATTAGTAGAGAAAAGCTTTAATGTATTTATTAGCCCTAAATAATCCATTCTAGTTGGACCTAAAACACCAATCTTTCCAATAGTTTTCCCACCTATGCTATAAGTAGCTGTTACAATACTAGAATCCTTTAATTGTGAGTAACTATTTTCATTACCAATTATGATATTTATGCCCTCTGTATAGGTATTGTTTAAAAGCATTTCCAAGACTAATTCCTTGTCCTCTATAAAGGAGATAATACTTTTTGCTTTATCTATATCCTTATACTCTGGAAAGTTTAATATTCTTGTGATACCTTCAGAATATAATTCAATATTATCACTATTTTCTAAAGACTTATTAAAGATAGGTATTAGTTTGTCTAAAACATGCCTATAATCATATAGCTCTTCGAATATTCCTAAATCAAATAATCTTGACATTTCCTCATAGGATAAACCTTTAACTTTTCTATTCAAGAAATTAGAAATAGTATTTAAATGATTTGCACTTATAGGTTTCTCTACCCTAAATATAGCATTCTTTACTACATCTGAATCATTGACTATAATCAATAATACTTGATTGCTATCTATAGGAATCAATTGTATATGCTTTACCTTAGTGCTTTTAAGTTGTGGTGATATTGCTAATGCTGTATAATTAGTAATCTCAGATAGTATTCTTGCCGAATTTTGTAATAGATGATCAAGTTCTCTTGAATCATCATGTAAAATTTTCTTTAGCTTTTCCTTTTTAATTTCATCAATATTAAAATCCTCTAGCTTTAACAAACTATCAACATATAGTCTATAAGCTTTATCAGATGGAATTCTGCCTGCTGAAGAATGTGGTTTATTTAATAATCCTAATTCCTCAAGATCTGACATCTCATTTCTAATTGTAGCTGAACTTACTCCCAAATCATAATGTTTAGATATTGTTCTTGATCCTATGGGCTCAGCACTTAATATATAGCTATTTATTATGGCATATAATACCTTTAATTTTCTCTCATCCAACATTTCATCACCTCATTATCTTGGATGTTATTAGCACTCTTCTCCTTCGAGTGCTAAACTTATAATACTAAATTATCACTTGTTCTATTGTTTGTCAATACCTTTATGAAATTTTCAAGGCATGAAATCTACTTCAACCAAATTAGACAAATCTAGCCCTTTTTGAGTTAAGCTAATTGTCTTAAGGTCTTCTTTTAAAAGACCATTGATTTTATGTTTATTTATTATGTCTTTAAATTTGCCTTCAATTCCAAATCCAAACCTTTGTCTAAAGTGTTCTTTATCTATGCCCCTTATAAGTCTTAGACCAAGAATACAATATTCTGATATTTCCATTTCAGCATTAATCACTTCTTCGCCTTCAATTGGCAAAGAGCCTTTATCTAGTAATTGATTATATTTGTTCATACTTGAATGATTCCAAAATCTCTTACCAAGCAAATTAGAATGACTGCTTAAGCCTACACCTAAATAAGGATTTATATTCCAATAGGTTAAGTTATGCAAGCACTCCTTACCTTCTTTAGAGAAATTTGAAATCTCATACTGGCTGTATCCATTATCCTTTAAGATATCTATGGATTTATGATACATTTGTCTTTCTAAATCTTCATCTGGAAGATCCAGTATTCCTTTTTTGTACCAACTATTTATCAAGGTATTTTCTTCTATTATTAAGCCATATAGGGAAATGTGTTCAATATCTAAATCCATTACTTCCATTAAAGTATCCTCTAAATCCTTCATAGTTTGACCAGGTAAAGCAAACATTAAATCTGTGTTTATATTATCAAATCCTTCTTGTCTCAATAATTTGATGGAATCTATAAAATCTTTTGAAGTGTGGATTCTACCAATAGATTTTAGTAGGCTATCATTTAAGGATTGTAGTCCAAGACTGATTCTGTTAAATCCTGCAGCTCTATAATCTCTAGCCTTTTGAATATTTATAGTTCCTGGGTTCACCTCAATTGTAGCCTCTTTGAAATTACTTACATCAAATGTTTCATAAATATGTTTCATAATTTTAAGAATATATTTTGAATCGATAGATGATGGTGTACCACCTCCAATAAATATTGTTTCCAATTTAGAATTTGATAACTGCTCTTTATATAAACTTAATTCTAAAATTAAATTATCAATATATTTTTCTATATTGTCTTCTTTGCTAGGAAAGGAAACAAAATCACAATAATGACATTTCCTTTCACAAAATGGTATATGGACATATAGGCTGAATTTATTCATACTATCTCCTTAATTAAAAATGCACACTAGGTGTGCATTTTTTATTTTACTTTTCATCATATTTTAGAACTGTCAAGAATGCTTCTTGTGGAACCTCAACAGAACCAATTTGTCTCATACGTTTTTTACCCTCTTTTTGCTTTTCTAATAACTTTTTCTTTCTAGAAATATCTCCACCATAGCATTTTGCTAGTACATCTTTTCTAAGAGCTCTGATGGTCTCTCTCGCAATAACCTTTCCTCCTATAGCTGCTTGAATAGGTACTGCAAATTGATGCCTTGGAATTACATCTACTAATCTTTCTGATATGTTTCTTCCTCTTTCATATGCCTTTTCTTCATGGACAATTAAAGAGAATGCATCTACTAACTCTGAATTTATTAAAATATCTAACTTAACCAACTCACTTCTAACATAACCCTTTAATTCATAATCAAAGGATGCATATCCTTTTGTTTTAGATTTTAGAGCATCAAAGAAATCGTAGATAACTTCATTTAGTGGTAGTTCATAATGTAATACCACCCTTTTTTCTTCTAAATACTCCATACTTATATAGCTTCCTCTTTTGTTTTGACAAAGCTCCATAATTGTACCTACATAATCTGTTGGTGTCATTATAGAAGCCTTTACAATAGGTTCTTCCATATATTCGATTTCACTTACGGCTGGTAAATTGGATGGGTTTTGAATTTCTAACATTGTCCCATCGTTTTTCATTACCTTATATATAACACTTGGTGCTGTGGTTACTATATTTAAATCAAATTCTCTTTCTAGCCTTTCTTGAATTATTTCCATGTGAAGTAAGCCTAAAAACCCGCATCTAAAGCCAAAGCCTAAGGCAACTGAAGATTCAGGCTCAAATACTAGAGCAGCATCATTTACCTGTAATTTTTCAAGGGCATCTCTTACTGAAGAGAAATCTTCTCCTTCTGCAGGATATATACCACAATATACCATAGGTACTACTTTTTTGTAGCCCGGCAATGGTTCAGCAGTAGGATTGTCTTGATCTGTTATAGTATCCCCTACTCTTGCTTCTTTTACATTTTTTATGCTAGCTGTAAC
>CAYZZR010000166.1:0-1741 GCA_964482775.1 uncultured Tissierella sp.
AATGATATTTTCCTTTCCAATAATAAGTACACCTTGCTCCATATAATCCATTAGACTTTTTAGGATTGAGATTACTAACTTGCTATTTTCCTTTTCCTTATGCTCGATGCTTTTTGAAGCAATAAAATATGATATCTGGTTAATAAATTCAAGGTAAAGTTTTTCATTTTGAAGTATCAAATCTCTTTGTTCTTTATTGCTTCCAACAAGACCGATAATTCCAATAATATCATCATGAACTTTTATTGGCATGGAAATCTCTATTGTCTCTTGGCAATTACTAAATTTCGGACAATATTTACATAAAACATCTTCCCCAGGGCAATAAATCACCTTTGTTTCTCCAGTTTTTAATATATGCTTATATACATAACCCTCTGATGACATATCTTGATTTACATTACTTGCATAAAGACCTGTACCTGCTACACGATATAGTTTATTATTAACTACTTCTACATCTACACCTGAAACCTGTGCAATTACCTCTGCATACTTCTGAACTGTGTCCTGAATTAAGTACAAATCAAAACTCATTTCTTCACCCTTTCTTATTTAAACAATATTTATTAAAAAGAACCTCTAAATATTAGAATTTCTTATCTAATAGTTAAGGTTCTTGAATGTTGAACTATACTAGGTCTTTCACTTGATTAATAAATATTAATATAATTGCATAACTACCTTTTCATTTACTTCATTGCTATATGTTCTTAAATTCCCTTCATAAATAAATTCAAGCTCCTCACAATTGATAAAGTCCATAGGTGCTGTCAAGCTTGGATTTTTTTCAATAATCCTTATACCACTATTCAAGAGAATCTCAGAAACGAATTGAGAACAAAAATAGCTATATCTTCTATGTAGAGGATAGTTAAATGCAGCACTTACAACTCCTAGAAGATTGTAACCATATCTATTACTTTCTCTCTTAAATCTATTAAGTTCCTTCTTTAGTTTTCTATATTGAATATCATCAATTTCCAGTGAATATAAAACACATCTAGTATTTGGAAATCTTTTATATGTGCCGTTTTTAATATCCTCTTTTACAAATCCCCCAATAATGGGATTATAAGGATAAACCCTGCCAAAGCTATATAGTTCATTTAGATTTTCATCAAGTCCAATAGAAACATGTGAATAGGGTTCCCTAGTACACATATTTATAGCCTTAGAAAACATAGACCCACTATGAGATAATAATATGTATATTTTATTTTTTGATTCCATTTTACACCTCAATCTAATCTTAATTCAATGCTTCATCTTCTTATATTACAGAATTTCAAGCAAAAGTTCAATAGGTAATTACATGAATACTATCTGTAATAAGCTATCTATTAATATGAACGTCCATATATAAAAAAGTACTGCATAATAAACATAAATACTAATCTATATCAAATTTCTCAGTAGCAAATCTAATCCATTCCCTACTTGCATGTTTTAGATATCTGTCTCTTCTCCATACAATAGAGAGTTTCAAGTAAATTTGCGGGTTTTCTAATGGAATAAAGGCTATATTTTTCTTTTGTATTTCATGACAAATAACCTCTGGTAAAAAGCCTACCCCTATGCCTGATGATACCATCTGAGCTATAAATTCTTTTTGAGAACTCTTGCAGACCACATATGGATCAAAATTGTTCATATGGCATCTGTCAATAATACTATCGTATAGCTTAAAATCTTCTTGAAATAAGACAAACTTTTCATCTCTTAATTCATCAAAGGTAAT
>CAYZZR010000166.1:1751-4064 GCA_964482775.1 uncultured Tissierella sp.
TTACTGTTTGTATTTATAAGAGCCAGCAATGGACTCTTAACATATTCAATACTATCATATATATTAGATTTTAAGGAATCAAATACCATAATTCCAATATCTAACTTACCTTCCTCCAATTTGCTCTCAATTTGCTTAGAGCCACTTTCAAATAATTGCATTTCAATATTAGGATACTTGGAATTGAATTCACCAATTATCTTAGGAAAATAAGCTGATCCAGTTAATGGAGGGATACCTATCTTTATTTCTCCCTTATTTAATCCATGATAGTTTGCTACTTCTAAAGGGATGCTGTCTATTAAAGACAATATATTAACCGATTGCTTGTATATTGCTTTACCGATTTCTGTTAGCTCTATTCTAGGATATCTATGCAATAATTGGGTATCTAGCTCATCTTCAAAGGATTTAATAAGCTTACTTACTGATGATTGAGTCATAAATAAGCTCTCAGCAGTTTTGGTAAAATTTAAATTATTGGCTACGCTAACAAATACTCGTAGTTGCTTTAAGTCCATTTTATCCCTCCAATATTCCAATTTGGAATACTTATTAGTTGATATATGAATTTTACATATTCTTATAAATATAATAATATAACTTCAAGAGAATTACAACGTTTTTATGAGGACAATATCTAGGAGGTTATTAAATGACAAAAGAAAATTTAAATCCACTACAAAGTGCTAGAAAACAAATAAAATTGGCTTGTGATGCCTTAGAACTAGAAGCAGGAGTTTATGAATTGCTCAAGGAGCCAAAAAGAGTAATTGAAATAAGCATCCCAGTTAAAATGGATGATGGAAGTCTAAAGATATTTAAGGGTTATCGTTCTGTATACAATGATGCTGCTGGTCCAGGTAAGGGAGGTATCAGATTTCATCAAGATGTTAACCGAGATGAGGTTATGGCCTTGTCTGCTTGGATGGCTATCAAATGCTCTCTTGTGAACCTTCCTTTTGGCGGTGGTAAGGGCGGAGTAACTGTGGATCCTAGAACCTTGTCCCAAGGTGAATTAGAAAGATTATCTAGAGGTTATATACAAGGTATCTATCAATACTTAGGTGATAAAATTGATGTGCCGGCTCCAGATGCAAATACAAATGGACAAATAATGGCGTGGATGACAGATGAATATATCAAACTAACAGGAAACCATACAATGGGTGTAATAACAGGCAAACCTGTGGAATGGGGAGGCTCAAAGGGAAGAGGAATCGCTACTGGATACGGCTTATCTATTATTGCAAATGAAGTAAGTAAGAAACTAGGAATGGATATTGCTAAGTCAAAAGTTGCTATTCAAGGATTTGGTAATGTAGGAAGTCTATCTGCTAAATACCTTCATGACTTTGGTGCAAATATTGTGGCTATAGCTAAAAGAGATTTCGCGATTTATAGCGAAGATGGATTTGATATTGATGAATTAATAAAATACAATGATAAACATAGAGATATTGCAGAATTCCCTGGTAGCAGAAAAATTTCTATTGAAGAATTTTGGAGATTGAATGTAGATATTTTAGTTCCAGCTGCTTTAGAGAATGCAATAACAAGCCAAATAGCAGAAATAATCAATGCAAAATTAATCTGCGAAGGTGCTAATGGACCAATAAGCCCAGATGCAGATGATATTCTAGATAAAAAGGGAATCATGATAACCCCTGACATATTAACTAACTCAGGTGGTGTAGCTGTTTCATACTTTGAGTGGGTACAAAATCAACAAGGCTACTATTGGAGTGAAGAAGAAGTCTTAGAAAAAGAAAAATCCTTGATGTTACAAGCATTTAATAATGTGTGGGAGATAAAAGAAGAATATAATGTAACCATCAGAACAGCAGCATATATGTACTCTGTAAAAAGAATTGCAGAAATCATGAAAATTAGAGGCTGGTATTAACAATAGAAAACCTCAAGTAAATAGGACTATGATCCTAGATACTTGAGGTTTTGTTTTTTTGTAATATGTCAGTCAGGCAAATGACCTACATCATTCCGCCCATACCGCCCATTCCACCCATACCTGCCATAGCAGCTGCTGGGTCTTCTGTCTCAATATCTGCAACAGCACCTTCAGTAGTTAATACCATTGCTGCTACACTTGCTGCATTTTGTAAAGCTGAACGTGTTACCTTAGTTGGATCAACTATACCAGTCTCTATCATGTTTACATATTCTTCAGTTAAAGCATTGAATCCTACGCCTACTTTAGCTTCTCTAACTTTTTCAACTATTACTGATCCTTCTAAGCCTGCATTAGCAGCGATTTGTCTAACAGGTTCTTCTAAAGCTCTAACTATAATATTG
>CAYZZR010000167.1:0-4043 GCA_964482775.1 uncultured Tissierella sp.
CTGGTCTAAATAACTTACTCTTTGCTCCAAAATAACCTTTTGCTTGTTTTAATATCTTATTGTGTCTTTTCTTAGCATTTACGCCTCTTTTTACTCTTGCCATTTATGTTTCCTCCTATTAATAACTTTCTAATTTGTTATGGTAACATTGAATCTATTCTTCTTTGATCTCCGCGGCTTACTACAGAACCTTTTCTTAGGTTTCTAACTCTCTTTTGAGATTTATCACCTGTATTATGAGCTTTGTAAGCTTTATATCTCTTTAATAATCCTGTAGCAGTTCTTTTAAATCTTTTTGCTGATGCTCTATGTGTTTTCATTTTATTTGCCATATTAATATCCTCCTAAACTTACTCTGATTTTGGGGTCAAAAACATAACCATGTTTCTGCCTTCTAATTTTGCAGCTTCTTCTATAATTCCAGCGTCTCCAATAATTTTTACAAAATCATCAAGAACAACTCTACCCATTTCTGTATGACCCATTTCTCTACCTCTGAACCTAACTGATACCTTTACTTTATCTCCATCTTTTAAAAACTCAATAGCTCTGTTAGCCTTAGTTGTCATATCATGAGTTTCAATATTTGGAGTCATACGTATCTCTTTTATACTGATTACCTTTTGGTTCTTTTTAGCTTCTTTTTCTTTCTTAGCTAATTCATATTTGTATTTTCCATAGTCTAGGATTTTACAAACTGGTGGTTTAGCATTTGGCGCTACATTTACCAAATCTAGCTTTCTTTCGTTAGCTATTTCCATAGCCTTTCTTGTAGGAACAACCCCTAGCTGACTTCCATCTGCATCGATAAGCCTAACTTCTTTATCCCTAATCTCTTCATTGATCTGAAGTTCTTTAATAGTACAGCACCTCCTAAATTTTCTCACAAAAAATATTAAAAGCGGGCATAGAATACCCGCTTAATTACATAGTCACAATTAAATAGTCTTTCTTCTAGAAAAGACTAACTACGATATACCTTATGAGCCTCAGCAATAAGGTGAGAAGCGGACACTTCTACTTAATCTTTTTTCAGTTACAAGTCATTATATGATATAGATGAGAATTTGTCAACTTATTTTATGTTTTATTTTGCTAATTCATATAAGGCTTGAGCATATATTTTTGTTATTTTCATTAAATGTTCTATACTAATGTACTCATCCTTTTGATGAGCTACATCTTCTTGACCTGGAAACATTGGTCCAAAAGCCACAGCATTTGACATAGCCCTAGCATAGGTTCCTCCACCAATAGTGATTGGTTCGGAACTAGTATCTTGAGTCTGATCACGGTAAACCTTCATAAGTTTTTGAACTAAGAAATCATCTTTAGCTACATATAGTGGTTTAGAATCAGAGTTTCCCTCTAACAACTCAATAGTAGTAAGCTTCAAATTTTCTCTAATGCCATCATAGACCTCTTTTGCACTACTCTTTATAGGATATCTAACATTAATTGTAAGTTTTATTTTCTTATCTTCTAGCTTTATCATACCTACATTGAAGTTTAGCTTTCCAGATACATCATCGCTAAATCCGCAGCCTATATCCTCTCCATGATACTTAAATGCTATTCGCTCATTGTATAAGTCAATAAACCTACATAGTGAACATTCACCGTCAAAAACATGGCCTAAAAATCCCATCAAATATGAAATAGCATTGATACCCTTTTCCGGTGTACTTCCATGAGCTGATATTCCCTTTGCTATTACCTTGGCATAATTACCTTCTTTTTCTATGCTTATGGGAAGATCATCTTTATTATAGTCTTTAAGACTCTTTTCAAGATATTCAAAATCATCTACTTCAAGCAAAGCTTCAGCATGATCAGGAACCATGTTCGGAGCGTTCCCACCTTTTATATCTCTTAAATAAACCTTGCAATCCGTTGAATTGTTCAACTTATATTCCAAATCAAAAACTATAATTCCCTTTTCTCCATGTATTACAGGAAAATCAGAATCTGGAGTAAATGCCATGTTAGGAGCTTTTTCATGCTTAAAATAGTAATCCATACAAGCCCATCCAGTTTCCTCGTTTGCCCCTATAATTAGCCTAATCTTTTTATTTAGCTTTAGACCAGAATCCTTTAAAGCTTTCATAGCATATAGTGTAGCTATAGCAGGCCCCTTATCATCTACAGTGCCACGTCCAAAAATCTTTCCATCATGGATAGTGCCACTATATGGCGGAAATGTCCATCCTTCTCCTTCAGGAACTACGTCCACATGAGCCAATACTCCAACAATTTCTTGCCCTGTACCATAATCTAGATGACCAGCATATCCTTCAAAATTTTTGCTTTCAAAACCCATACTTTCTCCTAATTTTAAAACATTATCTAGCGCATTATAAGGCCCTTGACCAAAAGGCATACCTGGAAGTGGAGATTCTTCAACAGATTTTATACTTATTAGTTCTTGTGTTGATTTAATAATATCCTTCTCAAAGCCGTCAATTATTTTTAAAAAATCCATAGTATTCTCCTTTCATAAGATCTTAACATAATTATAGCAGAATAAATATTTTCTTCCAATACATATACCTAGTCATATAAAAAATCCTTTTGGTTACACTAAACTTATAATAACTAAAGGGAGGGATAATTTGAAAAAGAAAAGACTTATATTCTTCTTTTTGACTATTGGGGTAATTTTATCACTCATTTGTATAGTGAGTTTCATTATACCTAGTATTAAAATAGGAAAATTAAATCTTGTAGATAAGTTAATGATAATAGGGGCAACCTCCTTACTCTTGGTCTACTCTTCAAAATCCAATGATAAACCCCAACTAATGCCCTCAATTCTAACTATGGAAAAGGACACGCAAAAGGATAAAGATAGACCAGATGTAACCTTTAGGGATGTGGCAGGCCTAGAGGAAATCAAGGAAGAGCTTCAAGAGACAATTGATTTTATCAACAATGCTTACAAATATAAAAAAATGGGCGCAAAAATACCAAAGGGAATTCTCTTTCATGGCCCTCCAGGCACTGGAAAAACCTTGCTTGCAAAGGCAGTAGCCGGTGAAACAAATTCCACCTTTCTATATGCAAGTGGATCTGAGTTTGTAGAAAAATACGTGGGAGTAGGAGCTAAAAGGGTTAGAACATTGTTTGAAAAAGCCAAGAAGGATGCACCTAGCATCATCTTTATAGATGAAATAGATGCAATTGGAACCAAAAGAAACTCAGAGTCTAATAATGAAAAGGATCAGACATTAAATCAACTATTAGTTGAGTTAGATGGTTTTAACACCAACGAAACAGTTATCGTTATATGCGCAACAAATAGAATGGATTTATTAGATGAGGCTCTTTTAAGACCAGGTAGATTTGATAGACATATATACGTTGGTAACCCAAATGTAACTGCTAGAGAAAAAATCCTTGAAGTGCACACCAATAATAAACCTATTGACAAGACCATCAACATCAAAGATATTGCAAAAAAAACCACAGGACTTTCAGGTGCTCAATTAGCAAACATAGCTAACGAAGCGGCAATTATCGCAGTTAGAAAAAACAAAAATGTAATAAGTCTATCAGAATTTGATGCTGCAATCGAAAGAGTATTAGCCGGACTGGAAGTCAAAAACCCCAATGTTCTTTTAAAAGAAAAAAATATTGTAGCAATTCATGAAGCAGGTCATGCATTGGTATCTAGAGTACTCAATGTAGATTTAATCCAAAAGATTTCCATAGTGCCAAGAGGCCAAGCATTGGGTTATGTAATGAAATTTCCCGACGAAGAAAGATATTTGCTTACAGAGAAAGAGCTTTACTACAGAATAGCAGGATTATTAGCCGGCCGTGCAGCAGAAGAATATAAATTTAAAGAAATAACTACTGGGGCTAAAGACGACTTAAATAAGGCAACTGATATTGCTAGAGAAATGGTTTGTAGCTACGGTATGAGTTCTTTAGGTACCTTGGCACTGGATGAAGTATATATTAGGTATAATTACGATTCCATAAGACAAGAAATCAAAATAATATCTGATAAGGCTTATAATGAGGCCTTGAGTATTATTGAT
>CAYZZR010000168.1:0-4027 GCA_964482775.1 uncultured Tissierella sp.
CTGGGTTATAAGAATGGTTTTCTCAAGTATTGAACAAATGGGTGAAGTTCCTTTTAAGGATGTGTTCTTAACTGGATTGGTTAGAGATTCTCAAGGTAGAAAGATGAGTAAATCCTTAGGAAATGGTATTGATCCACTTGATATAATTGATGAATTTGGTGCAGATGCACTTAGATTTACTTTAGTTACTGGAAATAGCCCAGGAAATGATATGAGGTTCTACAATGAAAGAGTAGAAGCTAATAGAAACTTTGCTAATAAACTTTGGAATGCTACAAGATTTGTATTGATGAATTTACAAGAAGATATTTTATATAATGATTTGGATATGGATAAATTAGAGGAAGAAGATAAGTGGATTCTTTCAAAATTAAATAAGGTTATAAAGGAAGTATCAGAAAATCTTGATAAGTATGAAATAGGCTTTGGAGCACAAAGGATATATGATTTTATTTGGGATGAATATTGTGACTGGTATATTGAAATGGTAAAATCCAGACTATATGGCAGCAATGAAGAAAGTAGAATAATTGCTCAAAAAGTATTGGTTTATGTATTAAAGAATACATTGAAGTTACTTCATCCATTTATGCCATTTATAACTGAAGAGATATGGCAACATCTACCAGAAACCAAGGAAGCTCTAATATTAGCACAATGGCCTAAATTTGAAGATAAATTTAGCTTTGAGGCTTCAGAAGAGTCTATTGAATATATCAAGACAGCTATAAAGGGAATTAGAAATGCTAGAGCTGAAATGAATATAGTTCCTTCAAGAAAAGCAAATGTAGTATTTGTTACAAATGATGAAAATATAAAGAGATATTTAGAAACTGGTACTAGATACTTTATGAATCTGGCCAGTGCAGAAAGCATTGAGATTTTAGATAATAAAAACCATATAGGCGAGGATAATATCTCCATCGTTTTAGATAAATGTGAAGTTTTCTTACCACTTAAAGATTTAATAGATTTTGATAAGGAAATTGAAAGATTAGAGAAGGAAAAAGTTAAGCTTGAAGGTGAAATAAAAAGGGTATTAGGTAAATTATCCAATCAAGGATTTGTAGCAAAAGCACCTGCTAGTGTAGTAGAAGAAGAAAAGGAAAAGCAAAAGAAATATGAAGAAATGCTTGGAAAAGTTCTAGAAAGAATTGAAGGAATTAATAAAAGCAAATAATAGGGGGATAGAGATGAACTATCAAGAGGCATTGGCTTATATCAATGACAAAGACAAATATGGTTCTAGGTTAGGGTTAGATTCTATTGGTAGACTATTGGAACTATTAGGAAATCCACAAAAAGGTTTAAACTATATCCATGTAGCAGGAACAAATGGGAAAGGTTCTACATCATCATATTTAGCACATTGTTTACAAAGTGCAGGATATAAGGTAGGTCTTTATACATCGCCTTATTTAGAGAGATTTAACGAAAGAATTCAGATTAGTGGTATAGATATTCCAGATGATGATCTAGCTGAAATAACTGATATGGTAAAAGAAAAAGCTTCTCAGATGGTAGAAGAAGGCCTTGAGCATCCTACTACATTTGAGATAGTTACTGCCATAGGATTTGTATATTTTCAGCAGGAAAAAACAGATTATGTAGTTTTAGAAGTTGGCTTAGGGGGGCGTTTTGATTCCACAAATATTATTGATTATTCCCTAGCAGCTGTTATCACAACATTAGATTATGACCATACAGAGGTGCTTGGCGATACTCTTGCTAAAATTGCCTATCAAAAGGGTGGCATAATAAAGAAAGATGGAATAGTTGTATCCTATCCACAGGAAGCTGAAGCCATTGAAACCTTAATGAATATATCAAGGGAGTTGAATTCTGATTTCTATTTAACTCCCGTAGAAAATCTTGATGTAAAAGATGAAACAGAGTATGGTAGCAGCTTTGATTTTACCTTTGAGGATGAGCTACTAAGAGATATAAAGATATCAATGCTAGGAGAATATCAAGTATATAATGCAACTTTAGCAATTACTACTTTATTGGTCTTGAGGAAAAAAGGACTAGTAAAGATATCTAACCAAGAGATATATAAGGGTCTATTTGATACAAAGTGGAAGGGCAGACTTGAGGTTATGAGAAGAAAACCTACATTTTTAATAGATGGTGCCCACAATTTACAAGGGATAACACATTTAGCAAAAGCAATAAAGTTATTTAAATACAATAAATTGATTCTTGGTATTGGTATCTTAAAGGATAAGGATTATAGCAGCATGGTTGAACTCTTAGCTCCATTGGCTGATAAGGCTGTGGTAACTGAAGTTAGAATGCCTAGAAAGCTAGATGCTGAGCTATTATGCAAGGAATTAGAAAAATATATTGACCAGGTTTATGTAGAAAAGGATATAAAGAAAGCAATTGATAAATGTATAGAATTAGCAAATGAAGATGATTTAATTGTATTTGGTGGTTCATTATATTTAATTGGCGAAGTTAGAACATTAGTAAGACTTCTATAGCAATGCTATAGAAGTCTTTTTCTCGATTCACCCTAATTACTTAGTAAGCATAGATTAAACTACTAGGGGGTGAATGATGTTGATGCTAAATAAAATTATAACTGGAAACATTGGCGATGATTCTTTAAGTATTTTTGATCTTGATGAGAAGAAAGAAGTAGAAACGCTATATATAAAGGATTTAACAGGTATTAATAAAAGATTTGGGCCATGGGACATGGCTTTAAATTGTAAGAATCAATTACTTATAGTAAATTCATATAGTGAATCTTTACTTATTATGGATTTGGATAATAAGAAGATTATTGATCATATAAAGCTGGGTAGATTCCCAATAAGTGTTCATATTTTTATGTCGAAAATATATATTTTAAATTGTGATTCCAATTCGCTTTCCATCCTAGATGAGAATTCACTATCCAAACTAGAAGAAGTTTATTTAGGTGAAAAACCATCAGATGTGCTTATAGATTCATTTAATTTCAAGATATATGTTGCCAATTCAAATGGTAATAGCATCTCTGTTATAGATCTTGTGGATAATTCTATAGAAATTATAAATGTTAATTTTCAGCCATTTAAACTATTTATTTATGGTAGTCAACTATTTATTCTATCCTATGTAAACAATGGCGTGTTAAATTACTGTTGTATATGTAGCATGGATTTGGAAAATAGAAAATTAAGAGAAAACAAGATTAAAGGGCTATATATGGACTTTATTATAATGGATGATTTAGAATGTATCCTAACAAATTCAGAAGATGGATATTTATTTACTTATAATCTTAAAAACAATAACTTGAGCAAAAAACTATACTTAGGCGGATTGCCAAATAAAATGATTATTGATAATAAAAGATTATATGTAACTGATTTAATAGATAATTGCATAAAGGTTGTGAACCTAGTAGATTATTCTCTCGATGGAATAATAAAAGTAGGAAAAGAACCCCAAGGGTTTATCCTACTTTAGTCATTGCTGTGAATAAATTGATTTAAAATATTTTGATAGATTGTTTCTGTATTTTCTTTCCATATTGTACAGAAGTTTTCAGCTTGCGCTTCTGAAGCCACATCAAAATATAGACTAAAAAGAGTTTCATCATTTTCAACTAGTTTTAGATTTACGGAGTATTGATCATTTTCTTTAGGATAAAATTCGCCTACAACTTCAGTCTCCCTAGCCATTACTAATTCTTGTATTTTAAACTCGGCAGCTAATTCCTGGATTATTTTTTCAGGAATTTTACTTTCAAATAGATTTAGACTAATTTCACCTTTTTCCAAAACCTTATAGCCTTTCTTTTCATCTTCTCCATATATTTGAATTAATTCACCATCAGCTAGTTCACCTAAGTATTGCTGTATAGCAAAATAATTCATATATTCTTTCCTTAAAATAAACTCTGTAAGTTCATTATTAGTTAAATTATCAGGAGACATTTTTAATATATATAATAATAGAAGCTTATTTTGAGCAACTTCTTCAGTATTGTTTGAAATCAAATCTATCACCTCACAGTATATAGTATATAAAT
>CAYZZR010000169.1:0-4012 GCA_964482775.1 uncultured Tissierella sp.
TACTTATGGGTGATATGAGTATAGTTGGACCAAGACCTGCCATACCACATGAGGTAGCAGAGTATAATGATTACCAAATACAAAGACTACTAGTTAAGCCGGGGCTTACTTGTATATGGCAAGTTAGTGGAAGAAATAGTATAGGCTTTGATGAGTGGATAGATATGGATTTAGAATATATAAAAAAAAGAAACTTATGGATGGATATAAAGTTAATATTTAAAACTGTAGGAGTTTTATTTGGTGATGAAAATGCTAGTTAATTTAGGGAGGATTATATGAATAGTGAACCGATTCGTGTAGCTCATATTATGGGAAAGATGATGTCAGGTGGTGTTGAATCTGTTGTAATGAATTATTACCAACATATTGATAAAGAAAAGGTTCAATTTGATTTTATAGTAGATGAAGATTCTACTTATATACCATATGAGGAAATAGAACTTATGGGTGGAAGAGTAATAATAGTACCACCTTATCAAAAGATATTTTCATATATTAATAACTTAATGAAAATATTAAAGGAAAATAACTATAAAATAGTCCATTCACACTTGAATGCGATGAGTATATTTCCGTTATATGCAGCTAAAAGAGCTGGTGTATCGATTAGAATAGCTCATTCTCATTCAACAAGTAATAAGACGGAATGGAAGAAAAACTTATTAAAAAATATTTTGAAGAAATTTTCAAAAACCAATGCAACACATTATTTCTGTTGCAGTGAATTGGCAGGAAGATGGTTATTTGGGGATAAAGTATATAATCAAAATAAAGTAATAAAGATTAATAATGCAATAGATATGGATAAGTTTATTTATAATTCTAATATAAATACACAGATGAGAGAAGAATTAGGAATAAGCAAAGATGCACTAGTAATAGGTCATATAGGGCGATTTATGAAGCAAAAAAATCATGAATTTTTAATTGATATATTTAATGAGATATATATAAAAAATAATAATGCAGTTTTGGTATTAGTTGGTGATGGGCCATTACAAGAACAAATTGAAAAAAGAGTTAAAAAGTTGAATATAGAATCAGCAGTAAGGTTTTTAGGTGTAAGGAAGGATATTAATAAAATATATCAAATTATGGATATATTTTTATTTCCTTCACTTTATGAAGGTCTTGGAATGGTATTAATTGAGGCACAAATAGCTGGACTTGCATGTATTACATCAACTGAAGTTCCAAAAGAAGTAGATATAAGTGGTGGAGTATCATTCATTAGTTTATCTTTGAGTGCTAAAAAATGGGCTGAAATTTTAATGAAAAATCTTAATGAATATAATCAAAATAAACCTACAAATGTATCTTTGAAATCTAATTATGATATTAAAGTACAGTCTATAAAGTTACAGAAAATATATACAGAATTATATAATAAGCACCATAAAGAAATGGAGTAATTTGATGGGAAAAAGAATAGAGTGGATAGATGTATCAAAAGGGATAGGCATAATTTTAGTATTAATTGGTCATATTTCACTAAATGGAGGACTTAACAAATTTATATACTCATTCCATATGCCACTATTTTTTATATTATCAGGATTTACATTTAATTTAGCTAAAAAAGAAAAATTTATTAAGAATAAAATAAACACAATTTTGGTTCCATATTTTGTTTTTTCGTTATTATCATATATATATTGGTTTTTGATAGAAAGAAAAATAAGGTCTCAAGAAGTATCTCTAATGCATGCTTTTAGTAATATATTTATAGCTAGACCTGGAAGTGAAAATTATATTTTTAATGTATCATTATGGTTTTTACCTACTATATTTATATTACAGTTATTAATGTATTTTTTTACAAAAACAAAAAATTATAATAGATATTTGGTGAAGTCAATAATGTTTACATTAATATTAGGATATATAAGCTCAAATTATTTAGAGATTAATCTTCCTTGGGGGGGAAATATAGTACTTATTGTATTACCATTATTTCTATTTGGGTATTTACTTTCAATACATATAGATAAAGTAGAGTCAATAAATATAATAAACTTAAAAAGCTTTATGATATTTATATGTATATTGATTATTATTTCAAAATATTTGTCTATTGATTTGAATAATTTAAAAGTATCAAATTATATATTATTTATATTTACATCAATACTTGGTTTTATAGTAGTTTATATATTATCAAATATAATAAAAAGTGAATTAATTACATATTTGGGTAAAAATAGCTTGACTATATTGTGTATACATGAACCAATAAAGAGAATAGTTATTATGGTCGCATCAAAAATTACAAATATATCAGCACAAAGTATGAGAACTAATTATATGGGTATTGGTATGTTAGGTATTATATTAATTATTATAATGACTATATCAGTTGAAATTATTTATAAATATTTTTACTTTTTATTAGGTAAAAGAAGAAAGGATTAGTATTTATGAAGTATTTATTATACTTATTTATGTTTTTTACACTTGCATTTCCGAAATCAGGTATAAAAATTGGTGGAATATCAGTAACTGTTTCTTTAATATTATTTATGATTATTATAATAAGTAATATTAAAGACATTTTAATATATATGAAAAAAAATAAAATGTTTTTATTTATATATGTATTTTATTTAATGAGTTTATTATCAGTTACACTTATTAATATGCAGTATTGCTCAACATTTCAATTGGCAGTAGTTGTAATACTAATATCCTCACCATTAACAATAATTATTGCTCCCAAAGTGGATAAATATATTATTCTTATAGTATAGATAGAAAAGTATTAGATTATATTATGTTTAAATTAATTTGCATTTCTTTAATCATAACAGGTGGATATGCATTATTACAATATACTATAGGAATAGAGAAAACTGCAATATATGGATTGAATATAGCTTACGGAGACTCATTTGGATTAAAACCTATAGGAAATGGAGCTAATGGTCTAGAAGCTATAAAAATGCCCTCAACATATCAAAATGGAAATGGTGTAGGATTATTTTATTTACTTGCTATACCATGTGTAATTTTGTGGAGAGTGAATACTAAAGAAGATAAATGTTTGAAGTTAGTATCTATTTTTTTAGGTATAATTGGTATACTACTATCCGGATCTAGATCAATTATGATTCCATTTGTAATATCACTACCTTTTATAATAAAAAATATATATAGAAATATTAAAGGTAAAAATAAAATATTATTTTTAATGATATTGACGATATTTTTCATAGGTATATTATTTTATATTATTAATGGAGATAGCGAATTTGTAAAAAATATGGTAGATAGGTATATAATACAAACAATAAAGGACCCTACAGCTACAGGGAGAACAACACAATACAGTAAGTTGTTTGAGGATTTATATAATTCGGATTTATTGACTTTTACAAAGATATTATTTTTAGGATATAGTTGGGAAAATGCATATTTTGCAGAAGGAGTACTTTATATATTTTCTTATTTTGGAATAATAGGATTTATTTCTTTTAATCTATTATTATTGTATCCAATTATAAAAGTAATAAGTTATAGCTCATTAATGTCAATAGGATTGCTTTGTGTTTATTTTTGCTTTTTAATAGATACTTCTTTTAATTATCCTCCAGGATTAATGAATTACTTTATGATTTCTGGTTTTTTTATTTCATTTTTTAATAATATAAAGTATAGGGAGACAAGTATATGAATTTAGCTATAGTAACATCTGGTTTTTTGCCAGTACCAGCATCAAAGGGTGGTGCAGTGGAAAACCTAGTTGATAATTTTTTAAATAAAAATGAAGAATACAAAAAAGTGAATATTAATATTTTTAGTATTTATGATGACGATGCAGTTGAAATATCAAAAAAATATAAGCACTCTAATTTTATATTTATCAAACCTAATTTTATGGTTAAACAATTAGATAAAATAATGTATTTTTTTGCAAAAAATATACTAAGAAAAGAAAAAACAATGTCTTATAGATATATATTCCAAAGGCTATATTTCTTAGATAAAGTGAGTAAATATTTAAAATATAAAT
>CAYZZR010000170.1:0-3993 GCA_964482775.1 uncultured Tissierella sp.
TGTGAGAAGTTTCATAAAAAAAATGGTACAGTAAATTTACTGTACCATTTTTGAGCTATTCTTATAAATTAAAATAATTGTTCAAAAGTTCTACTGTCTTACCTGCTACATCTCCAGTAACACCAGCACATCTAGCTTTACGTGCATCATCACCCATGGCAACACCAGCTTTTTCCATATAAATACCCACTGATTCAAGGCAATTTACGGAACCTGCAACAGTAGTTATTGATTTCAAATCTGGTTGATATATAGGCATTTCAGCTTTTCTATACCAATCAAATAATTCTGCTGTTACCTTTTTAGCATCATCATCATTACAAACAAGTCCTATGGCTGCTACAGCTCCACAATCACCTCTGATATTTAAATATGGAAAATGTACATTAAATCCTATATACTATAAATGAGGTGAATGACTTGAAACATTATAAGAAGATGTTTTTAGTATCGTTGATGGTTGCAGTAGCTTCCCAAGTGAATATAAGTCTATTGAGTAGTGATTTTATAGTATCAGCGGGAATAATACTCTTTGCAGTATTCCTATATAATTATGATTATCTAAATCCTATACATACAGGCATACTATCAGGAATAATGGTATATTTTTTAAGGGTTATAATGTTTTATTTCTTAAATAGAAGCTTTGATAATACTGTAATTACATATTTGCCAGAGGTTATATTTTATATAACATATTCAATCATTTACAGTTTCTTTATAAATAGAGTTAATAAAGAAGACCTTAATTTTGTCTTCCTTATTATGATAATTTGTGACTTTGGAGCAAATCTTTTAGAGATAGTTCTAAGAAGTATAATGGCATCATCTAGTTTTATCATAGAGGCAAGCATTACCCTATTGGTTGTAAGTGTAGTTCGCTCTGCAGTTGTATGGCTTATATTGACTGCTTTTAACTATTATGGAATGCTTCTATTAAAAACTGAACATGAGAATAGATACAAACGTTTGCTATGGCTTACTTCTCAGCTAAAGTCAGAGTTGTATTGGATAGAGAAGAATATGGATAATATAGAAAATGTTATGACTGAATCCTATCAATTATTCGAAAAGATAAACTCAAATCAAGATGTAGAGAGCTGGGCAACTAGATCCTTAAATATTGCAAGAGATGTGCACGAAATAAAGAAGGAAAATGGGTTAGCTGTTCGTGGTATCAAAGAAATTACTGAGAGTGAACTTCATGACAAAGGTATGAATTACAAAGACATTATAAGTATTCTATATGAAACTATGAAAAGAGAAGCTAAAAGAATAAATAAAGATATAAAATTGGAATATAAGGTATTAGATAATTTTTATACTTCTAAGCATTACTATCTTATGTCTGTTTTAAGAAATTTGGTAATGAATAGTATGGATGCAATACCTAATACACAATTTGGAGCTAAAATAGAAATAAATCATGAAGTAGATGATAAAAATCACATATTTATTGTCTCTGATAATGGGAGTGGTATTGATGAGGAAGGGCTATCTCATATATTTTCACCAGGCTTTTCAACGAAAATAAATTATAGTACGGGAGAAGTAAATAGAGGTCTTGGCTTAAGTATAGTTAAATATTTGGTGGAAGATCAGCTTGGTGGAGAAATAAAAGTGAAATCGAAAGTAGGTGAAGGAACCAGTTTTTATATCTATTTACCAAAATTAACTTTGGAGGATGAATTAGATGAAAATATTCATAGTTGATGATAATGCTAACATCGTACGAATCTTAGAAAGAATTATTGAAGATAAGGACTTAGGAGATGTAATAGGGAAAGCAGATGATGGTTTAAAGGCTATAGAAGAGATCAAGCTATTGAATCCAGATATCGTGTTAGTTGACTTATTGATGCCTGGTAAGGATGGTATTAATCTAGTTAGAGATTTAAAAAAATCAAAGCCAAATATTCAATACATAATGATTTCTCAAGTTTCAGCTAAAGAAATGATATCCAAAGCATATGAAAGTGGTATAGAATATTATGTTTCTAAGCCTATTGATGCTATAGAAGTAGAAACAGTTATCAGAAAGGTTATAGAAAAGCTAGAGATGAATAGAAAACTGGAACAGATTCAAAGTTTATTCTCTAGTACAAATGTAAATACACCTATAAATCATGAACAAAGTAATAAGGATGATATGGCTGGAGTAAAAAGGGTTATGCATAAAATTGGTATATTAGGTGAATCTGGAAGCCAAGACATTATTGACCTAGCAAAGTATCTTATAGACAACAATTTGAATATGAGCAATTTTACAATTCTAGAACTTTGTAGCAAATTTACAGATAACCCTAAGACTATGGAGCAAAGAATCAGAAGAACAGCTACTGTTGGTATGATTAATCTAGCAAATTTAGGAATTGAAGATTATATGAATGATACTTTTAGTGAATATTCCAATGGATTATACAACTTTGAACAGTTAAAAATTGAAATGGATTTTATAAGAGGAAAGGGAAAGAAAAGAGGGAAAGTAAATTTAAAAAAATTCATTGATGGAATTGTATATTATAGTAATTTGGAATAAAAATGGTGATAAGTTTTCTTATCACCATTTTTTTATGAAAAAATTCTATTTTATCCAATTATTACTTTATCATAAGGAATCGTTGCAATTACTATAGATGAGGCTTATAACAACAAAATAGTCATAAACAAACTAAATAATATTTTTAATTACATTGAAACTTATAGTAGGAAAACGTAGTTCCCAATTTATAATCTATTTAACAAATTAGTAGAGTAAAGCAAGGAATTTTGAAAACGTTAACAAGATAGCATGAATGAGAGTGCATAAATAGAAAATTTAATGGGAGGATTTAAAATGGAAGGATTTAGAACGGTAATAGGATTAGTTAATACAGTGTTATGGGATTATGTATTAATTTTTGCTCTTATGGGCATTGGTATTTACTTAACTGTTAAACTAAAATTTCCTCAATTTTCAAGATTATTTCCTGCACTAAAAAAGATGGTTTCAGGAATAGTTAACAAGGAAAAGGTAGAGGAAGGGAAGATGTCACCTTTCCAAGCACTATCAACAGCTATAGCAGCACAAGTTGGAACAGGTAACATAGTTGGAGTAGCAACTGCAATTGCAGCTGGTGGACCAGGAGCTGCATTCTGGATGTTAATATCGGCCTTCTTTGGAATGGCTACCATGTTTGCTGAATCAGTATTGGCACAAAAATACAGAGAAACAAAGGATGGAGAATTAGTAGGCGGACCAGCCTATTATATAAAAAATGGTTTAAAATCAAAAATCTTAGCAATATTTTTCTCAATTTCATGTATTGTGGCATTAGGAGTTGTTGGAATTATGGTTCAATCAAATTCAGTAGCTGGATCAGTATCTACTGCATTTGGAGTACCAGCATTTGCTGTTACAGTTGGACTTACGATAATAGTGGCTCTTATACTAATGGGTGGAATGGCAAGAATTGCCTCATTTGCTGAAACAGTAGTACCAATTATGGCTGGAGCATATATATTAGGTAGCTTTTTAATAATAATTTTGAACTTAGGAAATTTATTACCAGCATTAAAAAGTATATTAGTTGGAGCATTTACACCTGGAGCAATAGGTGGAGGTGTTTTAGGGATAACAGTACAACAAACTATCAGATTTGGATTAGCAAGAGGACTATTCTCAAATGAAGCTGGAATGGGATCAACACCTCATTCACATGCAGTTGCTGATACTAAACATCCAGCAGAACAAGGTTTTACAGCCATGATAGGTGTATTTATATCAACATTTTTAATCTGTACTTCAACTGTAATGGTAAATCTTGCTTCAGGAGCTTATAATACAGGGATTGCAGCAGCTGAAATGGTGGAAGGCGCAACAGTAATGACACAAAACGGGTTTTCATCAGGCTTTGGAACTTTTGGTGGAATGTTCTTATCAATTTGTTTATCATTCTTTTCCTTGACTACAATTGTTGGCTGGTACTTCTTTGCAGAATCAAATGTAAAATA
>CAYZZR010000171.1:0-3366 GCA_964482775.1 uncultured Tissierella sp.
AAATAACATTTCTTTAGGATTTCAACGTTTATTTTATTCTAGCAAATATTGCTGCTATTTCTGCTCTTGTTATATTGTTCTTTGGTCTAAAGGTTCCGTCTGGATATCCAGAAATCAAACCTAAGTCATATAACTTTGTAACTTCTATAAAATATGCTGATGATACTGAATCCACAAGTGGCTTGTTTGGATTTGGAATGTAGGAAGTTTCAAATCCTAGGGCTTTGTCTAGCAAGAAGGCTACTTCTTCTCTGTTTATTGGTCTATCTAGATTTGTGTAGTTAAATCTATACAAATCAGTAGTTGACAGTCTGTCCAACACAGATTTACTTTCTATATAACCCCACAAGTTTGGACTTGTTTGCACATTCACATTTCCTATTATAGGTTTAGCTACTTCTTTGCTTGTAGCAATATATCTGCTTAGAATTGTCATAAATTCTTTTACAGTAATATTTCCTCCAGGATTAAATGTTCCATTAGGATATCCTGAAAACAATCCCTTTGTTACTAGACTAGATATATCTGCACTTGCCCAATGTTCTATGCTTACGTCTCTAAATTCCTTATTTTTTGTTTGCATCTTTTCTTGTCTCATTACAAAAAAATCATGTTGAGAGTTGTCTTCAAAGTTCAGAACCTGCAAATTGTATACCTTGTTCAGCTCTAGATTTATTGCTTCATTGATACCTACGGTTTTATCTGTTTCTTCATTGTATACCAATAGATAGGTGGTATCTAATTTTGTCTTTTTACTTCCCACCTCATCTTCATATTTAAAGTAGTCAGCTAACTTGATTTTATCAGCATAGACTATATATGGACTCATATTTAACAAGGTCCTAGTTTCAGCAGTCTCTCTCCAATTTGGTTTTACAAGTATATAGGCAGTCTCCTCAAAGGTTTTATCCAAACTATGTGTCATGGTAACCTTAAAGGTTCCATACTTGTTAAGCTTTATTTTTCCTTCCTTATCAAGGGATAAGCCGGTGATTTTAAATTTTATTTCATTTCTGCTATACTTGTTGTATTTGTTTTTAATCACTTCATTATATAGACTATAAGCATCTGCAACCTTACCATATTCTAACTCAAAGATATTCTCATATCCCTCAAATCTATGAACCCTAGATTGTTTACCTACTAAGAGTCTTTCATAAACAAACTCTGGAACATTGGTAGTAAGAGCCGCATAATCCTCTTTAATAGTAAATTTGTATGTGTTTTGATTTTCTGCATCGTCTATAATATTTATAGTAATTGTGGATGGTATCTCCACTTCTATCTCATAAATCTTCCAATCTGTTTTTTTCCTTCCGTCATATTCATACTCATAATCTCTTTCTCTTATTTCATAGGAGTAGATATCTTTGTCAATTCTATATACAATAGGGTTACTAGCTAACTCCTCATTGTCATCTATACTTAACCTCAATACACCATCTTCCACATAAGCAAATTCAATCCAAGGTTTTGTTTTATCTTCTTGGACTTCTGAAGCATAAGTATTGTTAGATACAGTTCCAAAAAACACTATAAGTGCAAGTGACATGGTCATAATCACTTTAATTTTTCTTTTCAACATATAATTTCACCTCTTTTAATAGTTTATATGTATTTCTTCAATAAATCAATGGTAGGCTAAAAATTAATATCCAATTGACTAAAAAACAGCCTAAATCCAATTGTTACCATGGATTTAAGCTGTTTTTTAAATATCCTTCAATAATGATTCAAGACCTAGTCCTACTTCGTAAAGCTTCCTATCCTCATCAGTTACAGTTAAGAATTTGAACAACTTCCCATCTTCCATTCTTTTCTTTATAGGGGTAACTATATATTCCTTCTTCTTCCTCTCAAAGTCTGCAAAGCTTGGATCAGCTATGTATAGATTTAATCCGATAGCTTCTTTTTCATTGGTATATTCTACTATACCCTTTGAATCAGTTATATAAATTGCATCAATTCCAACCTCTTTAATCAGGTGCTTGATTTGTTCATCAGTAACATTCTTGTTATTTACAAAGAAGTTCTTTACCTCATAGGCTTGCTTTAGCATTCTCTCCTCCATAACTTTACCTACTACGAATTGTTGCATATCATAAACATTATTTCTAATCTTTGATACTGTATTGGTTAGTGATTTTGCTCTATGATGCTGATCTATAGTTTGCTTACTTGTTTCTTCCATTTGAGATGATGTCTCTGCGGAGAATTGTGTGATTTTATCTATATTCATGGTTACTTCTTCTATCATTTTGTTATTTTGCATTGTAGCAGTTTTTATTTGCTCTAGACTTTCTTTTCCTAAGTTTAAAGTATCAACTATGGATCCTAGCTCTTCATTGGTATCTTCTATTACTCTACAATTTTCATCCATATATTTCATTTCATCAGACATGGATTCAGAAATAACCGAGATTTCCTCTCTAAGTATGTTTATTACCTCTTCAATTTTCTCAGACACTTTATCTGTTTCTTCAGCCAACTTTCCTACTTCCATAGCTACAATAGAAAAGCCCTTTCCCTCTTCTCCTGCCCTTGCTGCCTCAATTGAAGCATTTAAGGACAGCATCTTTGTTTCCTTTGAAATAGAATGTATCAAATCTACTAATCCACCAACTTCATCAGAATAATTTTTTAGCTTCATAGTTTTTTCTGAATTTCCCATAATCATGGTCTTAGAATTTATTATTCTATTTTCAATATCATGAATTTTACCTAAGCCATTTTGCGCTAAGCTAATGGATGATGATATAAATTGAATCTTATCAATTATATCCTTCTCCATATTTTCCATTGAGTTGATTATCTTTCCTGTTAAATCATTTGTTTTCTTTAGCATATGGGATTGATCAGCTGTATTGTTATCGGATATTTCTACTGCTCTTGCTACTAGCTCAGCTGATGAAAGACTATCAGATGATAGCACCCCTAAGGCTTCACATTCATTAAATATCTCTGTCGATATCTCTACCTGAGTTCTTAAGTTTTTCCTTATTTGCTTAGCAACATTATGAATAGTCTTCTTTTCATCCTCAGAGATATCTATATCATCTTCTATTGTAAAGTCTAAGTCGTTTATCTTTGAAATAAGTGCAGTTATTTCATCTACACCCTTATTTTTCTGAAGATAAGCTATTCCTAAGGTAAATATTGCTGAGAGAAATAATATACTTACTGCCTTAACATATATATTTTCTACATATGTTGCTATTAGATGATTGATTGAAAAAAATACAATTGTTAATAAAAAAATACTTATAATAGCTTTTTTCTTTCTTTTCAAGTGTCTTCCCCCTCGTTTTTTAACAATATCACCTTAATAGTACCACAGAAATTGCTTAATAGGCAAAAATATCCATT
>CAYZZR010000171.1:3376-3992 GCA_964482775.1 uncultured Tissierella sp.
TGCATGTCATAACATAAGTTTCCGCTAACGCTCTTCTGAAAAAATTATCTCTAAATTTTCTCATAGATGTAAAATCATATATTTCCATTTTAGAAAGTAGCTTTCCACAATTCTCTTCTAACTAAAACAGGTTCAAGACATTGTCTTGAACCTGTTTTGGTAATTATAATTAATAAAATTCTCAAATATATTTTATTTGAAACCTTTATTCAATATAATTCATCCTCTTAATTTAAATTTTCAACAGCTATAAAAATTGTTTTTCTTTCACAAGAACATTCTCCAATGATTGTGGTATGCTGTTCTAAGAATTTTGTACTTACATTGCTTTCTTTAAAGTCTTCATCTTTCATTATGGCAATCAACAATGGTATATTGGTCTTGATACCTTCGATATAAAACTCCTTAAGTCCTCTATTCATTCTTGATATTGCTTCATCTCTATCTTTACCTATTGTAATAAGCTTAGATAACATAGAATCATAATAGGTACTTACTGTATAGCCCACTCTTACCCCTGAATCCAATCTAACCCCTGGCCCACCTGGTGCTATATAGTCTGTAATCTTTCCTGGTGAAGGAACAAAGGCTTTTAATGGATCTTCTGCATATATAC
>CAYZZR010000172.1:0-1810 GCA_964482775.1 uncultured Tissierella sp.
TTCAATTTTTAAATATTTATCTAATGGTATTTGAGCTACAACTGTGGTCAAGGCTATCATAATAGCTAATATCAAAAAGTTTATGTAATTGTTTTTTGTAATAGTAGCTAGACCTAAAGCCATAACTACTATTACAAATTTTATAAAAGGATTACTATTGGTCAATCTATTGGTATATGCATACTTATCTATGAGCAACACTTTTTTTCTTCTCTCTTAAGGTTCCAAGAATATATCCTATAGTTCCTGCTCCAATAGCAACTTGCACTGAAAACAATAGACTTTCTATTTCACCACTTGGTGGCTCCCATAAAGGAGCTGCCCAAGGTTCATAATTTGGATTGATTTCTCCTATTAGCCCTTCAGCTTCACCATCAGCTCCTGCAAATTCAGAATCTCCAACAAATATTAAGGGAACTAAAACTATTGCTACAGCTATTAAAAATAAAATTAAATTCTTTTTAGATGTTTTCAATACTAATCACCCCTTGACTCTTGTATTCAACCAATAGATTGTAGATTATTACAGTCAATATCCCTTCAACTACAGCTAAGGGAAGTTGTGTCACTGCAAATACTGATAAGAACTTAGCTAATGAGCCTATGAATCCACTTGCACTATCTGGAAATACTACTGCTAATTGGGTAGCTGTAACACAGTATGTAGCAAGATTTCCTAAAGCTGATGCTAAAAACACTACAAGACCTTTATTCATATTTGTCTTTTTCAATCCTGCATATATTCCATAGGAAACTATTGGTCCTATTATTGCCATTGAAAATACATTGGCACCAAGTGTGGTAATGCCACCATGTGCTAATAATATTGCTTGAAATAATAATACTATAGTTCCAACCACTGTCATAACTGTAGGCCCAAATAGTATAGCTCCAAGACCAACTCCTGTCGGATGTGAACAGCTTCCAGTAAGTGATGGGATTTTAAGGGCTGATAATACAAATACAAATCCACCAGCCAGTCCTAACAATACCTTGGCATTTACATCTCCTTTAAATACCTTGTTGATTCTTTTTAATCCTAGTGCTAAAAATGGTAATGAGGCCACTGCCCAAAATATTGCCCAACCTGCTGGAAGAAATCCCTCCATTATATGCATTGCATGTGATACTTGTGGAGTTATCATCAACAATAACAATACTCCTAGAAACAAATAATTCTTCTTCTTCAAAACATTCACTCCTTTTTTTAAATTTTATACCAACTTAAAGTCCATTTTTTGGGACAGTTCACCTGTCCCTTTGTACCACTTTCCTAAATACTTCCAATAATTTTAGGTTTTTCTCTCTATCTTTAATCGCTATTCGGATATGATCTGTGTCTAAACCCTCAAAGCTAGTGCATTTTCTAACTAAGATTCCGTTTTTTAAGAAGAAGTTAAATATCTTCTCTTGTTTCCAGTTAAGTAGCTTAATTAGAATATAATTTGTGCTTGTGTTATATACACTTATTCCTTCAATTTTAGATAGTTCATTCAATAAGAAGTTTCTTTCTTCTTCTATATATCTTTTGCTTTCTTTGATATATTCTTCATCCTTGAATATAAATTGTCCTGCTGCATCAGCAGCTGAATTTACACTCCAAGGTTGTTCTATTTTTTTTATCTCTTCACACTTTTTACTTGATGTACATCCATATCCTAGTCTTATGCCTGGAAGTGCAAAGAATTTAGTAGCTGCTCTGATGATTCCTATATTCTCATAGTTGAACTCCTTAAAAATTTTGATACTATCATAGTCCTCTGGACAGAATTCAAAGAATGCTTCATCTAATAGTAAGAATCCTCCTTGA
>CAYZZR010000172.1:1910-3985 GCA_964482775.1 uncultured Tissierella sp.
AATCTATCAGCTCTCCATCATATTGATCCTTATATGTCAATAAATCTGCCCCATGCTCCATTTCTTCACCATCCTAAATAATTTTACTGGGGATAAAATATGGACATTGGTTTACTTTGTCCTCATATACATCCGCTTCAATTCTAAAAACATCCTTCAATAAATTTGATTTCATAATTTCATTGGGTTTCCCATAATCACACATATGTCCATCTTTAAGCACATAAATATTGTCAGAATATCTTGCAGCCTGATTTAAGTCATGTAAAACCATCACTACAGTAATGCCAAGTGTCTGATTTAACTCTTTTACTAGCTCTAAAACTTCTAGTTGATATGATATATCCAAGTAGGTTGTAGGCTCATCTAGCATCAAGACTTGTGGTTTTTGAGCTAAAGCCATGGCTATCCATGCTCTTTGTCTTTCTCCACCAGAAAGAGTCATTACATTTCTATCTTTAAGTTTTGTAAGCCCAGTTTTTTCCATAGCCCAATCTACTATTTCATGGTCATCCTTAGTTAATCTATTTCTAAAATCTAAATGAGGATACCTTCCATAGGAAACCAAGGATTCCACTGTTATATCGCTAGAAACACTTTTCACTTGAGGTAGTACTGCCATCTTTTTGGCTACAGTTTTAGTAGGAATATTGTTTATATTTGTTCCGTCTATGGTTACACTTCCTGATTTTAATTTTAAGCATCTTGAAAGCGCCTTAATTAATGTAGATTTTCCTGAACCATTGGGTCCAATAATAGTCACAACTTCCCCTTCATTTATCTTGATATTAGCCTTATGTACAGCTATTTTGTCTCCATATCCAATTTCAATTTCTTTTCCTTCTATGACCATTAGCATAATCCCTCTTTCTAAGTAAATATAGGAAAAATGGCGCTCCAAATGCAGACATTATTATACCTACTGGTATCTCCATCGGTGCAAACAAAACTCTTGATAATGTATCGCATAACATCAAAACCGATGCTCCCATAAAAATAGTTCCTGGAAACAAGTATTTGTAATCAGAGCCTATTAGCATCCTTGTTATGTGAGGTACAATAAGCCCCACAAATCCCAACAAACCAACTACTGATACAGCAGCTCCTGCTAAGATTGATGAAAGTATTATAAATACAAGTCTGGTTTTTTCCACATCTATACCTAAGCCTGTGGCAACTTCATCTCCAAGCATTAATATATTTAGCTTATTAGGCAAAAACATTAGTATTGTCATCCCTAGAATTGTATATGGAAAAATCATTCTCACATCTTGCCAGTTAATAGCAGACAGGCCTCCTACCATAAAACCAAGAACACCAGAAACCCTATCTGGATAAAATGTCATTAAGGCATTGTTTCCTGCACCGAATAAGGAGGAAACTGCAACTCCTGCTAAAATCAGTCTAGTTGGCATAACACCTTCATTCCAAGCCAATAAATATATTAAAAGTGTAGCACCTAAAGCTCCAAGAAATGCTCCAAAAGGAACAAGGTAGTAATAACTCGGAAATAAAATCAGTATAATCAATGCCATTAACCCTGCTCCTGCTGAAACACCAATAGTACTTGGACTTGCTAATGGATTTCTCATTACCCCTTGTAAAATTGCTCCTGCCAAGGAAAGACTTATTCCGACTAATAGAGCAACTATTGTACGAGGTAATCTTACATTCCATATTATTTGATAATTTGAAGTATCCTTTTCATAAAGGAGTGTTTTTACTATTTGAAGTGGTGATAGTTCTACTGCACCATTTCCAATGCTTATAAAAAAACTAGTTATAAATATTAAAATAAAAATTGTTAAAATTGTTTTTTGCTTTTCAAACTTCATATCTCACCCTATTTAAAAACTTCTGGGTACAATATTTTCGCTAAATTTTCATAAGCCTCTGCATATCTATGATTTGCCTTGTAAGTGTAAAGATCCTTTGGTAAAAATATGTATCTATCATTCTTCACCGCTGAAAGAGAGCCCCAGGCTGGATTTGACTCTACATCAGTCTTAATTCTTTCATATACCTCATCCATATTGCTTCCCATTGTTTGCACAAATATAAAATCTGGATCCTCT
>CAYZZR010000173.1:0-2960 GCA_964482775.1 uncultured Tissierella sp.
ACCTCGTTGCAGCAGTGTGTAGAAACTGCAAGCAGTTTCCTCGAAGCTTAAAGAATAAAAAAATATCAATAGAGAATAATACTATCAATAATAGTATTATTTGTTGACAAACTATCAATTGATAGCATATATTATAAGTAATAGGAGGTGTACTTGTGAGTCAAAAGATAATTTCTACTGAAGAGGAAGTTAGAATTTTTTTGAATGAGCTAAAGGGAGTATTAAATGACCCTAAGTTTGATGTTTCTTAAAAAAGGAGATTTATTATGAATAAAGATTATTTAATTAAAACATTAGATATAGATTGCCCAATTTGCAATAAAGTTCATTCAGTAGAAATGAGAAAGAGATTGACACAGGGACTTGTAAAAAATGAAATTGTTGATTATGAAGAAGTGTATTATTTATGCCCTTTTAGTGATGAAGAAGAAAATGAGTTTATACCAGCAGGAATTATGGATGATAATTTACTCAAGGCAAGAAATTCCTATAGGATTCTAAAAGGTCTACTAACATCATGTGATATTGCAAAAATAAGAGAATTATATGGTGTTTCACAGAGCGATTTTTCAGCTATGTTAGGGTGGGGAGATATAACAGTTACAAGGTATGAGAGTAAAATGATTCAAGATGAAACTTACGATAGTATAATGTGTATGGTACGTGATAATCCGATGTTTGCTTTAGAAAGTCTTGAAAAGCATAAGGAACGATTTTCTGAAGAAAAATATAATAGGATTCGAAAAAAAATAACAGATAAAGTTGAGGAATTTGGTAGTTTGTATTTAAAAAAACAGGAAATCAATAGTCTATATATACCATATCAAGATGAAAGTGATTATAACGGATATAAAAGATTAGATATGAAAAAGCTTTCAAATGTAATGGGATATTTTGCTAATTTTATAAATAATTTGTATAAGGTGAAGCTCATGAAGCTATTATGGTATACAGATACGTTATATTTTAGAAGACATGGGAAGTCTATGACCGGACTAGTTTATAGACATATGCCCTATGGTGCACTTCCCATAGGCTTTGATGAAATAATATATTTACCTACGGTGAAAATTATAGAGGAAATAATATATGATGATATCAGTTATAAGATTGAACCAAATAAGGATGTAAATATTTCGGATTTCTCTTTAGAAGAGTTGAATGTTCTTGAAGTCATTGCTACTATGTTTAAGAATTATAGGGCAAGAGAAATTGTTGACTATATGCATGAAGAAAAAGCTTATTTGGAAACAGAAACCTATCAAATAATCCCTTATAGCTTGGCAAAAGAGTTAAAAGAATTAAGATAAATCACAACACCCTGTATCTAAAAAATACTCAAATACAGGGTGTTTCTTTATATGGATTAATATTAAAATTATATATTCAATAAAAATAATTTATCAAATACTTCAATTGTAGAAAGTATCATTCTTTGATAAGATTAATAGAGATAATAATTTTATGTAATAGATAATCCCATAGAGCTAAGGAGGAAAACCCAATGAAAGAAATGTATATTAGAAAATCCACTATTCATGATATAGATAAGATCTTAGAAATATATAGAGATGCAAGAGAGTTTATGCGAGTCTCTGGCAATCCTAATCAATGGAAAGATGATTATCCTTTAAAATCCTTGGTTTTACAGGATATAGATGAATCCAGTAGTTATGTATGTATAAAAGACGGACTGATCCTTGGAACCTTCTATTATAAAGAGGGGGAGGATCCTACTTACAAAGAAATATTTGATGGACAATGGCTCAATGATAGACCCTATGGAGTTGTTCATAGAATTGCAGCAGCAAAAGGAAGCAAAGGGGTTGGATCATTTTGTTTAAATTGGTGCTATGACAATTTACAAAATATTAGAATTGATACACATAGAGACAATATTCCCATGCAAAAGCTTCTCACAAAAAATGGATTTAAACAATGCGGGATTATATATGTTAAAGATGGAAGTGAAAGAATAGCCTTCCAAAAGGCTTCATAGGAGGAAAAGATGATAAATAAAGATAGATTGCTAAGTTCTTTTATAGACTATGTACAAATAGATAGTGAATCTAAAAATGAGAAGGCTATGGCTGATAGGATAGTGAATGATCTAAAGTCTTTAGGTTATGAGGCCTATATAGATGAAGCAAGGAAGGCTATAGGCTCTACTGCTGGTAATGTTTATTGTTATATAGAAGGGACCTTGAATGAAGAACCTATACTTTTTAGTGCTCATATGGATACTGTTTCACCAGGTATAGGAATTGAAGCAATTATTGAAGATGGTTATGTGAAAAGTAAGGGAGATACCATACTTGGTGGAGACAACAAGGCTGGCATAACTGCTGTAATGGAAGCTTTGAAAACTATAAAGGAAAACAATATTCCTCACAGACCTATAGAAATAGTGTTTTCTATATGTGAAGAAGTGGGACTACTTGGAGCTAAGAATTTAGATTTTAAAAAGCTTAAGTCAAAGAAAGCAATAATCTTAGATAGTGGTGGAAATGCTGGTAAGATTATAGTTCAAGCTCCAGGACAGGCAAAATTAAAGGCTAAAATTATTGGTAAGGCTGCACATGCTGGAAATGCTCCTGAAGATGGAATTAGCGCGATTATGGTAGGAGCTGAGGCTGTTGCAAATATGAGGCTACTAAGAATAGATCATGAAACTACTGCTAATATAGGTACCTTTAAAGCTGAAGGAGCTACCAATATTGTATCACCTGAATTAACATTTATAGCAGAGGCTCGATCTTTAAATAACGAAAAATTAAACAATCAGATTAGTCATATGGTTTTATGTTTACTAGATACTTGCCAAAAGTATGGAGCCAAACTTGAGTATGATGTGGAAGTAAGCTATTATTCATATACCTTAGAGGAAGACAATGAGTTAGTTAAATTGGTAGAAGACCTATGCAAGAACTTAGGCTTTAAGGTTCTTAAGATGCCTTCTG
>CAYZZR010000173.1:2970-3883 GCA_964482775.1 uncultured Tissierella sp.
ATGCTAATATATATAATAGCAATGGTATTACTGCGGTTAACTTAGGAAACGGTACAGAGCTAGTTCATACATTGGATGAAAGACTAAATATTGATGAATTTGAAAATATTACTAGGTTAGTCCTAGAATTAATGACTAAATAAAAAGGTATGGTGTATATATGGATAAAGAACTTTTAGAATCAAATAATGGGTTTGAAGGCTTGACGGCCTCAGAAATATGGGAGAAGTTATATAACAAAGAACTAAATACTAAGAAACATATGTTGGAATATATTGAAATTACTAAAATCCTGAAAAAAAGCAATGTTGATGAGGATCAAATCATAGAGACATATAATTATATCTATGATCATATAGAAAAACTAAAAACTTCAATAAAACCAAATACGATGATGTATCTGAAGAATACTTTAAAATCACAGCTTGGTAAATATGTTAAGGAAAAAGATCCTAAACCAATAAATTATTTTATTGAATTTTTTAAAGAAGCATATCCTGAATATAAGAGAAGAAAGGATTTTACTAGGGTTCTAAATGATTTAAATAGTATTTCAGAAGAGCAGTTGTGGACTACATTGACACATATTAATAGAGAGTGTTTAAACAATGATCTTAATTTGGATTCTAATCAAATTAAAGATATAGTTGAAGTAGTTGAAAATGCTGTAAAGAAAAATAATGTTAAGTTCATCACCAAGCTTAGAAGTCTTTACCTCTTAACAGATCAACTAAATATCTCAATTGTTTTTGAAGGTCAAAGATTCAAGGTTAAAGAAAAGAAGTAAGAGGGTATATTGAAATAGAGAGAAAGGGTTAATAAAGAATAGAGAAAGCAGTTAATTCTATAGAGTAAAATTTTCTTGTATATACTAGGAGTGAGATTGTGGAATATTTAAAGAAATTAGATTTAT
>CAYZZR010000174.1:0-3859 GCA_964482775.1 uncultured Tissierella sp.
TGGGACTCGAACCCACGACCTCCAGAGCCACAATCTGGCGCCCTAACCAACTAGGCCATACCCACCATAATTTAATGAAGTTTTCTTGGTGCGCCTAGGAGGATTCGAACCACCGGCACACGGATTAGAAGTCCGTTGCTCTATCCGACTGAGCTATAGGCGCATGTTAATTGCCCTTACAGACAACCTGTGACACACTTCTGGAGCGGGTGAAGGGAATCGAACCCTCGTAGCTGGCTTGGGAAGCCAGTGCTCTACCACTGAGCTACACCCGCAATGGGCGTTACGATAAAGCTTTCTTACAACCGCTAACAATATAAAATTATATCATCTATTTGAAACATTGTCAACACTTAACTTCTCATTTTTTTTAAATAATTAACATTGTTTTAACATTGCACTAGTAGTAAATATACTAATCAAACAAAGAAAGTTGTTCCATATTTATAGTAATAAGGTTGGATATAGTTAAGCCGATTAGTCTTAACTTTTTATCTAACACCATCTCATTTAATAGTTTAACTGCTACAATATAAATATCATCAACTGAATAAATGTGGTTAAGCAGAGTCTTACTCTTAGTATGTTGAATAAAGTTTTCATCCTTAATTTTAACAGTTACTGTTCTACCCTGCAAGCCTTCATTCAATAGGGACTCAGATATTTCCTTTGAAAATTCATGTAAGTATGTGTTTAGAATTTCAACATCATTAGTATCTACATTAAATGTAGTCTCAGATCCTATAGATTTTCTTTCTCTGGACAAGTCTATCTTCCTTGTATCAATTCCCCTTATTCTATCATATATTTCACTTCCTGATTTCCCAAACATGCCAATCAAAAAATCCTCAGAAAGTTTCATCAGGTCTTCTACTGTATAGATTCCAATATTATTCAACTTTTTAGCAGATTTTTGTCCTATTCCATATACTTTATTAATTTTTAGTGGCAACAATATATCTGGGATCATATCCCTAGTTATTATCTTGATTCCATTGGGCTTGTTCCAATCGGTGGCTAGCTTTGCCAAAAATTTGTTGTATGAAATTCCTACAGACAATGTTAGACCTGTTTCTTGCATTACTTTCGTCTTTATTAAATTTGCTATATCTAATGGTTCCATATCAACTTTAGAGATGTCCAAATAGGCTTCATCAATAGAAAGAGGTTCAACCATATTCGTAATACTATATAGTATATCCATAACTTTATCAGATACCTCTCTATATCTAGATATCCTTGTAGGTATAAATACTCCATGAGGACATTTTTCTTTAGCCATAAATATAGGCATAGCTGAATGTATACCAAATTTTCTTGCCTCATAGTTGGCAGTTGTTACAATCCCATGTTTAGAGTTTCCACCTACAATAACAGGTAGTCCCTTTAATTTGGGATTATCAATTTCTTCAACAGCAGCAAAGAATGCGTCCATATCAATATGCATTATAGTTAATTTTTCCATATCTATAACTCCAAATAAAACATTAAAGTAATATCTACCTAATTATATCACAAAAACTCTAGGTTTTCATGACCTAGAGTTTTCAACTCGTTATACTATAACCGATGGAGTAACCCAATGATTTTCAATCCTATATCGCCTTAAATTACCAAAATTGTTTGGGATTAAATCATCAAATCCAGTAATATTATCACAATTTGTACATATATCCTCTGATGTGGGAGTGCCGCATTTGATACATAGATTACCTACATTTGACATTGCACCAATTTCTATAGGAATTTCTATACATAAATTTTGTGTGATGACAAAGGAGCATCTTCTACTATTCCCCGAACCTCTACATGAATTAGGTATCGAAATAATCGTAGGATCTCCACAACAAGATACGTTTGCTGGAAGCTCCCTCATAAAAGGTGTTACAGTTACTGGAGCACTTATTCTCATTGGTAGATATGCTACTGTTTCACATGCTTCATCTAGCTGTTTCGCATTAGTAAGGTTATCCATGCATCCATCTCCTTTTAATTACTAGATGTTATTTGTTTCCCCACAATTGGTACATACATCCGTTGATGTTGCATCCCCACAATCAACAAATGGATCTCCTACGTCTGGTGTTGCCCCAATCTCAACTGGTACTCTTACGCAAATATTTTGAGTGATTGTAAAAGTGCAACTACCATTTCGTACTCCAGAACATTCAGCTGGACCTGGTGTAACGACTGGTGCTCCACAACAGAAAGTAGTTGTTGGAAGCTCATTTACAAACGGTGTTACTGTTACTGGTGCACATACTGTCATCGGTACAAATGCTACAGCAGGACAAGTTTCGTCAACAGGTTCTCCATTGCATACAGGACCACAAATTTCTAATCCTCTTCTTGTTTCACCTGCTCCAGATAAGCATAATTCAGTAGCTCCTACAGGATAAACTACATTTAATTCAAAGCAAACTGTCATTTGTCCTTCATCCTTATCTAAACCAAAATCAAATTTAAGTCCTGAACAACCTGTTGGCGGATCTACATCTGGAGGAGTAAATATTTCAACATTATCTCCAATAACAACTGTTTGTTCTTCACCATCTATAATAACAGTTACATTTTCAAGTTGTTCCTCAGTAATATCTTCACAAATTCCTAATACAAAATGACTTAAATCTGCAAAATCACTATTGTCTTCGCCTACTCCAACAACATTATAACAAAACCTTTGATTCTCCCCTGGATCAGGAAACAAGTTTGATGCTGCTACATCCAAAGTAAAAACAAAAGGTAATATTGGATCCCCAGGAACATTTTCATAATTCACGGTTAGATTACAATCTAGTGGTTCTTGCTGTTGTGCCATTTTTAATTTTATCATTTTTCTTTCTCCTTTTTTCTATATATATTTTTCTTCGCACATAATCAATGTGCAAGTATCTCTAAGCAAAATTAATCGCTTAATATATCATATGTGACAAGCTAAAGTGTGTTACTTAAATAGCAACTATCAATAAAATCTAATTCTTTAAAATATAATGGGTTTTAAAAGCAAAAATATATCTCAGTAAATAAAACACCCTAAATATGCAAACAATATAAATAGAAAATAAATCAAAATATTTTATTTTTTGGTTTAAATAAAAAACCATGGGTATAATATTATCATGAACCACTAATTATTAGTAACCAACTAAATAAATATAACAAAATATTAGGAGGATGTATAATGACAAAGATAGGAATTATAACAGGAAGCACAAGACCAGGGAGAAATAATATTCAAGTAGCTAAGTGGTATTATGAAGTTGCAAAGAAAAGAACAGATGCAGAATTTGAATTAGTTGATATAGCAGATTTTAATTTACCATTATTAGATGAAGAATTGCCAGCTGGTTATCATCAATATTCAAAAGACCATACTAAAAAATGGGCTGCAAAAATAAATGAATTTGATGGATTTGTAATAGTTACTCCAGAATACAATCACGGTCCATCTGCTGCAATTAAAAATGCATTAGATTATTTAGCTCTTGAGTGGAATAACAAGGCAGTTGCATTTGTAAGCTATGGTAGCGCAATGGGCGTTAGGGCTGTTGAACACTTAAGACAAGTAGCTGGTGAACTTCAAATGGCAGATATTAGAGCTCAAGTAATGTTCTCCTTATTTACTGACTTTGAAGATATGTCTGTTTTCAAACCATCAGAAGGTAAAGAAGATAGTGTTACTGAACAATTAGATCAATTACTGCCTTGGGCAAATGCACTAAAAACTGTACGTGTTAAGTAATTAATTTCTTATAATAATAGGGTGATTATCAAATGATAATCACCCTAATTTTTTATCCTATAAGCTCGTTGCAGAACTCTACAACTCGCATTAATACTACATTTTTATATATTAAAA
>CAYZZR010000175.1:0-3774 GCA_964482775.1 uncultured Tissierella sp.
CATATATTCTTCAGGAGTAACCACTTCAACTTTCATAATTGGTTCAAGAATTTGTGCACCAGCTTCTCTCATACCTTCTCTGAAGGCAGCACGAGCAGCGATTTCAAAACACATAACGTTAGAGTCAACATCGTGGTATGATCCATCGAATAGGGTAGCTTTAATATTTACTACAGGATATCCTGCAAGAACCCCATGCTCTAAAGAGTCCCTTACGCCCTTTTCTACAGCTGGCCAGAAGTTTCTAGGTACTGAACCACCAAATATATCCACTACAAATTCAAATTCCTCACTAGATGGTTCAAATCTCATATGAACATCTCCATATTGACCAGCACCACCTGATTGCTTCTTGTGCTTTCCTTGTACAGATGAATTTCCTTTTATGGTTTCTCTGTAAGCAATCTTTGGATTGTTCAGTACTACATCAACACCAAATCTATTCCTCAACTTGTCTGTGATAACAGTCAATTGCATATTTCCTTGTCCACCAATCAAGAGTTGTTTGGTTTCTGTATTTCTTTCCATTATAAAGCTAGGATCCTCATCTGTAAGTTTATTTAAGGATACACCTACCTTTTCTTCATCACCCTTGTTCTTAGGCTCTACACATAAGAAAAGAGTTGGCTTTGGATAAATTATCTTATCGTAAAGAGTTTGATTTCCTCTATCACAAAGAGTATCGCCTGTTTGAGTATAGTTCAATTTAGAAGTTGCTCCTATATCCCCTGCTGAAACCTCAGATACTTCCAACTGATTCTTACCTCTAAGTAGGAATAGTCCTCCCATTTTTTCTGACTTATCCTTTGTCGAATTATATAAATCCATATCCTTTGTAATCTTTCCGGAAATTACTTTGAATAGGGTTAATTTTCCAACGAACGGGTCTATAATTGTCTTAAATACTATGGCTGAATATGGTTCCTTTGCATCAACTTTCCTTTCAATTTCTTTATCATCTTGTGTGCCTTTATATGAACCTATATCCAATGGAGAAGGTATATAGTCACCTATTACCTCTAATAAGAAGTCAGCACCTATGGTTTTTTCAGCTGACCCTACAATAAGTGGTACTAAATCTCCGTTTGCTACTGAAATTCTCAAGCCCTTTATCATTTCTTCATGAGTAAACTCTTCACCAGAAAAATATTTTTCCATCAATTCTTCATCTGCTTCAGCAATCTTTTCGAGAATAGATTCTTTTATATCCAATATTTCATTTTCTAATTCCTTAGTAAGGGCTACTTCTTTTCTAACCTTACCGTTGTATTCATAAGCCTTGCCATCCATAACACTGGCATATCCCTTAAAACTTTCCGCCACTCCTATAGGAAGTGAGAATGGAATTATCTTCTCCCCAAATTGACTTTTTAACTCTCCTACTATCTGATTGAAGTCAACGTTTTCCTTGTCCATCTTATTAAGAAATATTATTCTTGGAGTTTTATACTTCTCAACATTCTTCCAAGACTTTTCAGTACCTACTTCTATTCCCGAGGAAGCATCTACCAATAAAACTGAACCCTCGCTAGCTCTTTTTGCACCGTACATTTCTCCTATAAAGTCGAAATATCCTGGTGTATCCAAAAGATTATACTTTATATCATTAAATTCAACTGGTATAACTGAGACTCCTATTGATACCTTTCGTGCTATTTCCTCTTTATCAAAATCTGATATTGTATTTCCATCTGTTACCTTTCCTTGTCTATTGGTAATCCCTAATGCAAATAGTACAGCCTCTGTTAAAGTTGTCTTACCACTACTACTGTGTCCTAGTAAAGCTACATTTCTGATTTTGTCAGCTGAATACGCTTTCATCGTACATTCCCCCTTAACTAGCATTTTATTTAAAAGATTTATTAGATCTTCTTTTACATTTTGTATTAACACTTTATTTCCAATAGTCACAATATTTACGCCTTTTCATTATATCATTAAAATCACATTATTTCAAAGATAATTTATCCTATGACCATGGTCATAGGATAAATTATCTTTCAAGACATAACTAATTAATCTCAACTAATTCATATACCCCATAATTGTTGACAACAATTTTGACTAACCCAATATCTTTAGCATAATATTCCTTTACTGTAAAATCATTATTTGTGTATTTTACCACTATTGTATCAAATTTTCCCAGATTTGTTTCTATAGGTAGATTAGTTTTAAATATCTCATACTTGCCTCCATCATCATCCAACCATTGGCTGCCCACCTCTAGTGGAGATTTTATTATTATATCCTCTCTATTGGGGATTATTCCCTCTATGAAATTCTTCCCCAAATCATTATCAGAAATCTCTTTTGTATAAATCAATTTTATAGCTTCATGGCTTATTTCATATACCATAATAACTCGAGTTAGAGAATCCACTTGCTTTATTTGAACTTTGTTACCCTGAACTATCTCCACAATTTGAGTAAATCCTTCATTACTAGCTTCATTTTTAAATATCTTTATCATAGCTTCCCTGGGATAATATGGTATTCTCGATGTTATTTCCTTTTTAATCTTGGATGCTTTAATCATATTTCTAGTTGCTAACAGCGATACTACTATAACAAATATACTAACCATTATCCAAAGTCCAAGTTTCATGTATTCTTCTTTATCCATAAAAAACACCCCTTTAATTACTTTTTTTAAATATCAGAGGTAATTGCCTAGCAATTACTTCACACCATTGCAACGAGGTGTGTAATATTTTTACCTCGTTATATGTTTAGTAATTAAAGGGGTGCTTTATGATAGTTTGTACAATTATTTTAAATTTTATTTTAGACTTCCGAATTTATCAAAGGGAAAGAATCTAAATACTGCTTTTCCTTTTATCTGTTCTATTTTTACAAAACCTAAAGTTCTGCTATCTAAACTATTTTCTCTATTATCTCCTAGTACAAATACCATTCCTGTTGGTACCTCTATAGGATATTCTCCATGAGCATATGTATTACCTTGAGTATATTCCTCTTCTTGAATCCGTCCATTAACATACAAATTTCCATCTTTAATATTTATAATATCTCCATTTACTCCTACAACTCTCTTAATAAGATTGTTCTTTTCTATATTGCCAGTAAATCTATACTTGATATTATCAAATATATCCTTTGCTTCATTGACCATGTTAAGGATTAGGCCCTTTTCATCTTGAGCCTTGTTCATGATAATGATATCTCCCCTGATAGGTTCTGATATTAAGTAGTTAAATTTGTTGATGATTACTCTATCGTTCTCATAAAATGTAGGTTCCATGGATTTTTCCTTTATTTGTGTTAAGGAAGCAATATTTGAAACTATAAATAAAGAAACTACTACTGCAATAACTATTGTAAAAAACCATTCCATAATATTTCTTATGAGGCTTTTTCTAGGTTTATAACTATAACTAGATCTATATTTCATAATTGCTCCTTTTCATCTTGATTTTCTTCAATTATTTAGATACATAAGGATTATCCTTTATGAGAAATCTAAGCAAATAGTCCTTTCCAAGGACTGCATAGTCTATGTTTATCCTTTTGCTTCTTACTATATCTTCTTTATTAAGATTCTTTCCTTCTTCAACCCAGATTTCCTCATGACTTACTAGGTCTGCACCATAAAATTTATCCTTACTTATATTCATAGCCATAACTAGTTTAGCTGGTCCACTGCTTAGGTTAAGTATTTCTCTCTTAGTTGGCTCTATTAGATCCTTTTTATATCTATTTTTATACATTTCAGATATCCCCTCGAGTGGCTCAATAGCTCTGATTAAGACC
>CAYZZR010000176.1:0-3684 GCA_964482775.1 uncultured Tissierella sp.
TTGTCGAGAAATCACTGTGTCCAAGCCAATCTTGTATCTGCTTCATCGGAACATTATTTGCCAGCAGCAAGCTAGCGCAACTGTGTCTCAAATCATGGAAGCGAATTCTTCTTAAGCCATGATCTTCTAATAGCTTAGGAAAAGCTGTAGTGATATGCCCAGGACGAAGTCTAACCCCTAGCTCATTGACACAAATGTAATCCAGATAGTCTTTGCTATAGGATCTTCCGCATAGCTTTCTGTTAAACTCCTGTTTTTCCTTCATAGCTAAGAGCTTTTCTTTGAAAGCTGGCACTAGAGGCAAAGTTCTCATGCTGGATTTATTCTTTGTTGAATCTTTTGCTTGAATGATATATGCTCCTAGCAAAGGTATCGTACATCCAGATAATCCTTTTGGAAATCTTCGAGATGTTGCCAATACAATGGTGAATTGGATTGAATACACGCAACTTGCAAAGAGAGACGACGATGATAAAATGCTTCGAGTTATTCCAGATAAAGTTGAGGAAGTTTCGGCTATATTATCTGAAAACGACCCATTCATAGATCGACCGGAACAACATGAGTACTTTCAGCGCAAATACGGCCTTGACCCCAAACATCGTAAAGATACTCGAAATTTGACTGAGACAAAAACTATTACAGCAAATATGATTGCTGAACAGAAAATACGCCAGGCATTCATTGCAGAATCGTTGAAATCACCAATTATCCGAATTAGTGTTGCACTTATTGATAAAATTATTCAACAGACAGGACTTGATGAAAAGCTTGTTGAAGAAACACTGCTAAAATTGTACCCTCATGGTGCTGTAGGTTCATTTATGACTGAATATTTTGAAATGGCATTTCGAGGACGTGATGAAGCAACAGAATTTGAAAGAGCCACCGCGGAATTATTTAAAACTGTAATGGGGTTTGAATCTCGTCATGTCGGTCCTATTGGATTAACACCAGATGTGCTCCTTCTATCTGACCGAGACGGTTACTCAGCAATTATCGATAATAAAGCGTATAGCAAGTACACAATAAGCAATGATCATCATAATCGCATGGTTTACAATTACATCAGAAGTTTTGGTAATTATTACGACGGTAATCTGCCACTAGCTTTTTTCGCTTACATTGCTGGAGGCTTTGGCAAAAATATCAACTCACAGATACAGGATATTGTAGCGGAGACTTCTCTAAATGGGAGTGCTATCAGTGTCTCAAATATGATCAATTTGGTTGAAAGGTATGAGAAAAATGGATACACGCATTCGACGGTGCGTGATGTTTTTTCTCTTGGCAGACAAATTATGTTAAGTGATTTGAGATAGTCTCGGATAGGGGGATATCTTTGTCTATTAACCGCGACAAACAGAGCAGAAGTTACAACATGTCTAAAATAAGATGTAATAATACAAAACCAGAAAACATTGTGCGGAAATTCCTATTTTCAAAAGGGCTTCGTTATCGAAAAAATGACAAACGATATCCTGGTCGCCCAGATATTGTTTTACCTAAATACAGAGCCATTATTTTTGTAAATGGCTGCTTTTGGCACAGCCATGAGGGATGCAGTAAATATGTTGTTCCAAAAACAAATTCAGATTATTGGATTCCAAAACTTAAAAGAAACCGCGAACGTGACGAGGAAAACATTAATGAACTTAAAAACAGCGGTTGGAATGTAATCATAGTGTGGGAATGTGAATTAGGAAAGCCATACCAAGAGGTCAGATTGGAACGATTATATAGTCAAATTGTAACAGCTCTGGATTTATAGCAACATTATTAGCAAGCAATGCAAGTGTATATACACTTGCAAGTTTCAATTGGGACCCTACCCCAATTTATAAAATACATACATCTATCTGGCCATTAAAACGAAATATTAAAGCCTAAAAAAATTATGAAGTGAGGGACGAGAAAATGAAAAAAGGTAAAAAGAATCTGGGGCTTACAGTTGGTTTGGCTATACTTCTTCTGATCTGCGTTCTTTTGTTTTTGTCATTTTGCTCAAAGCAACCTGACCAAAATCCAACCACAAATAACAACACAAACACCCCTACAACAACGAATGCAAATACATCAACAACTTCCAATTTCAAGGGTGCAAATAAGCCAGCCTTAGTAGATGGGATGAAAGCCGTTAAGTGGGAGAATAATGATTGGGTTGAAGTAAATGATCCCGATAGTGACACATCATGGTATGACTATAAAAAGAAACCTACCGACGGAGCTAGTGAATGGGCAAATGCTAAGACCAGTGATGGATCATATTGGGTATGGATTCCGAGATACGCATACAAGATAAATCAAGAAAAGGTAGATATCATTTTTTTGCAAAATGATACAAACAAAGACGAAAACTCAAAAGAGATACCAAGCGATTTTACAGTACATCCTGCATTTACAAATAAAGTCAGTGATGGCGGATGGGACACGGATATATCAGGATTTTGGGTATCGAAATTTGAAGCTGCAATGGACAATAATGGTTTAGTTTTCAGACCTAATGTCTATTCGTACAATAGTATAACCATTGGAGATGCTTATGCCCTGAGCAAAACTTTGCCCTATGAGAATTCATTCCCTCATTTGATTAAAACAAGTGAGTGGGGTGCAGTCGCCTATTTAGCCGTGAGCCCATACGGTAGAGATGGTGTTGAAGTATCGCCTAATCTTACAAAGGCAACACTTAGCGATGGAAAAACAACTTCTGTAACTGCTGGAGGAAATGGTGTAGACGGGTTAGCTGCTAATGAGCAAGATGCTCTAACAAAAAATGCAAATCAAAGCACAACCGGAAATGTTTATGGTGTGTATGACATGGCTGGGGGATTATGGGAAAGAGTCGCGGCATATATTAATAATGGCAACGATAATTTGGTGCTTAATGGAAAAGCTATTATTGAAGATGGCGATCCTAACAGCAGCAATAAATTCAAGACTGTTTATGCTTACAATAAGGCTGAGGACACGAATGAAGCTAACTATAATTTGAACAAAGCTGTCAAAGGAGACGCTATGTTCGAGACCTCCAGTGGTATCGGTAAAAAATCATGGTTTGGTGATGAGTCTAGCTTTATGTTCGGTAATGCTGTATTTCTCCATAGAGGCGGATCTACAATTAATGATCCCGGCGTTGGAATCTTTACGTTCAGTAATACTCCAGGGATGGCAGGTAATCCTTTGGGATTTAGGTGTGCCATAATTGTAAAGTAGTAGTAACAAAAATAGGTGAAATTTATATTTAACCTTCAGATGAATTAGATTAGCCTATTAGCGGTGTTTTTCAATGCTGACCGGTTTGTATTCAGAAAACAATTGATCTACATTCGTCTTTACGGTTAGAGATTCTTTTAATTGTTTTCTAGCTGATGAATATTCTTTTTGCTTGGATTTTCTAACGTCCCAGCAGGAGTTAAACTCATCTTGAAGATTTTTTAAGGTAGGAATTCTATCTGAGGGGACTGAATCAAAAGCTAGCTTCGCAGATTGATGAAGCAAAATATCTGCCAAGTTTACCTCATAAAATTTTGCGGAATATCCAGATTCACGGTAAGCGATATATACCTCTTTTGTCTTTGCGTAGTTGATGATATGCTTCTTCAATTCCGTAATTTCCGCCATTCGTTTTTCTATACCCTTGATTTGCTGTGACAGCTCGTGAAAGCGATCCGTCGCAGCTTTTGT
>CAYZZR010000177.1:0-3662 GCA_964482775.1 uncultured Tissierella sp.
TCTGCTGGAGCAGGTATGGGAGATGTACTTAAGATAGCAAGTGAAAAACAGGGTTACACTATTGCAGATAGAGCAACATACTTAGCTCAAAGAGATAATCTAGACCTTGAAATAGTAGTAGAAGGTGATGACAACTTATTTAATCAATATGGTGTTATCCCTGTAAATCCAGATAAAAATGATAACATCAACAATGAAGGTGCCATAGAGTTTATGAACTGGCTTACCTCAGAAAAGGGACAAGCATTGATAAAGGAATTTGGTGTAGAGGAATACGGACAACCGTTATTTATTCCTAACTTCAAATAAATAATTAATAACGAAAAACTAACAATGAACAGCTTCCCTCTCTTTTCGGTTGTTCACTGTTCACTGTTAGTTGTTCACTTATGAGGGGTGTTCTTATGGATTATATATTACAAGGTTTCTCTGAAGCTTTTAAATTATTATTATCATTTGATAAAGAGGTCATGAAGATAATTTCCATGTCCCTTTTAGTATCAACTACTGCCACTATTTTTGCATCATTGGTATTTATACCTCTAGGGGTTTATTTAGGTGTAAAGAAATTTAGAGGTAAAAGAATGATATCTAGACTTATATATACATCCATGAGTATTCCTTCAGTGATTGTTGGTTTGATAGTAGCAATTGTTCTTTCAAGAAGGGGACCATTTGGATATTTAGACCTTTTATATACAACAAAGGCTATGATCATAGCTCAAACATTATTGGTATCACCATTGATACTTGGATTGACCTACAGTCTATCTAAGAATAGAGGTGCCAGTATAGAAAGAGTAGCCTATACTCTTGGTGGGAACAAGGTGGATTCGGTGGTATTGATAATCAGAGAGCTGAAGCTAGATATCTTGGTAAATGTGGCAACATCCTTTTCAAGAGCTATTTCTGAGGTAGGTGCTGTAATGATTGTTGGTGGAAACATCAAGGGTCACACTCGAGTAATCACTACTACAATATCCATGATGAACTCCATGGGAGATTATCCTATGGCCATTGCTTTAGGTATTATATTGTTGTTGATTTCATTTGGAATACATAGCTTTATATATTCCTACAGTCAGGAGGATTAGCATGAAGCTTTATATTAATAATCTTAAGAAAAATTATGGAGAAAAAACTGTACTTGATATTGATGAATTAGAAATTGAGAAAGGCAAGATTACTGGAATAATAGGCCCAAATGGATCTGGTAAAAGCACCCTATTGAATATAATTAGTGGGCTTGATAAAGAATACCAAGGTAATGTTTTATATAATGATATCAAGCTAAATAGACAAGTGGCATTGAATATGACCTATGTATTCCAGAAGCCATATCTATTTAGAAGAAAGGTATATGATAATATTGCTTATCCCCTTAAGCTCAGAAAGTTAAGTAGGGATAAGGAAATCAATCAGGTAAATGAAATAGCCAAGAGGCTAGAAATAGAGGACTTAATCAACAAAAAAGCTCACCTGCTATCAGGTGGCGAATCACAGAAGGTAGCTTTAGCAAGGGCTTTGATTTTTAAACCAAAGCTACTACTATTGGATGAGCCTACATCAAATATAGATCCTGAATCCATTAAGATTATGGAAAGGGAAATACTTAGATTTAATAAAGAAACCAATGCAACAATTGTAATTGTGACTCATAATTTAGATCAATCTCAAAGGATATGCGATAATATTTTGTATATTCAGAATGGGAAGGTGGAAATATAATGGACTTTTTTAATGTAGTTACTGTTAACGAAGCAAATGATATAATAATGAAGAATTTTATAGATTATAAATTTGAAATTGAAAGCATAGATATATTGTCCTCTACAGATAGAGTTTTAGCGGATGATATTATTTCTAATATAAATGTACCAGAATTTAATCGTTCAACTGTTGATGGATATAGTATTGTGGTTGAGGATAGTCATGGTGCTACAGAATCGATCCCTAGTATGCTAAGTTTAGTGGGCGAAGTTAGGATGGGAGAAACTCCAAAGGTAGATATTTCTACAGGAGAAGCCCTATATACTCCTACAGGTGGAATGCTTCCTGATAGCGCAACAGGAGTAATTATGATTGAGAATGCAGAGCTGATGGACAAGGAAACTCTTTTATTATATAAACCTATATCCAAAGGGGAAAATATCATCTTTAAAGGAGATGATATAAAAAAAGGAGATATTGCACTAGAAAAGGGTACAAAGATAAATCCAGAAGCTATTGGTGTCTTAGCAAGTCTTGGAATCTCTAAGATAAATGTGTATAAAAAACCTAGATTTTATATAATATCCACAGGTGATGAGATAATAGATTTAGATGAAGAACTTACTATGGGGAAAGTAAGGGATATTAATTCATATGCTTTATATTCACTTATTGAAAAATTAGGATGCCTTGTGGTGGGAAAGACTATCGTTAAAGATGACTATGAATTGTTAAGAGAAGAGCTAGATAAGGGGACTGTCCTAGCTGATATAGTTCTTATATCAGGAGGGAGCTCAGTAGGGGCTAGAGACTTTACTCATCAGGTGATTTCTTCTTTTCAAGGCAAAGGCGTATTGGTTCATGGTTTGGCAATAAAGCCGGGAAAACCAACTATTATAGGAGAAGGAAATGGTAAATTAATCATAGGTTTACCGGGACATCCTGTATCTTCAATAGTGGTTTTTAAAGCCATAGTTGAAAAATATATAAATCAAAAATTAGGAAATGAGACTATTATTCCACAGGTAAAAGCTGTTACAGAATATAACTTCCCATCTTCACCAGGAAAACAAACCTATCATATGGTTAGATTAAGAGAGAAAGATGGACGCTTTTTTGCTTCACCAACCTTTGGAAAGTCAGGTATGATAACTATGCTATCGAAATCCCAAGGTTATATTGTAATTAAAGAACATGAAGAAGGAATAAATAAAGGTGAAGAGAGAATAGTATATCTTCTTTAAGAAATAGGAGGTTGAAAGGTGGAAAGGAATACTTATATAGATAATATCGAAGTTGAAGAAGCTAAGAATAAATATTTTAGCAAACTAAATATCGAAGGTTGTTTTGAGATAGTATCTGCTACAAAAGCCTTAGGAAGAGTTACTTTTGAGGCTGTATACGCTAAGATTTCATCTCCAAATTATAATGCATCTGCCATGGATGGAATAGCTGTAATTTCAAAAACCACAGAAGAAGCTACGGAAATTAATCCATTGACCTTAGAATTAAATAAAGAATTTATATATGTAAACACTGGAAATCAAATAACCGACCCTTATGATGCTGTAATTATGATCGAAGATGTTATTGAACTGGGGGATAATAAGGTTCAAATATTGAAATCTGCATATCCATGGCAACATATTCGCCAAATTGGAGAGGATATAGTAGCTACTGAAATGATTATTCCTTCAAAGCACAAGATCAGACCTATGGACATAGGTGCTTTAATATCTGGAGGAATAGAAGAGCTTAAGCTCTATAAGAGACCAAGGGTTGGTATACTCCCAACAGGTTCAGAAATAGTTGAGAATGTAAGGGATATTGAAGATGGAAAGATAATTGATTCAAATTCCAGAGTATTTGAGGGTTTGGTTACTGAAATAGGAGCCATAGCTACTAGATACGCACCTAAGGTAGATGATTATGAACTGCTCAAGGCTAGTATT
>CAYZZR010000178.1:0-993 GCA_964482775.1 uncultured Tissierella sp.
CCATATACTCTGTTGTATCCAACCTTTAGATTCTTAATACCAGGTTTATTTTTTTCATCAAGTTCTAATTTACTTAACCATTCCTTTCCCTTTAGGCTACTATCTCTTAAATCATCTAATTCATCATTAAATCCTCTTTTAATGAGTCTCCCATCTTTAATGGTTATAGGGGCACTTTCGTCTATAGAGCGGTCTATAAGGTCAAATACATCGTCTAAACTATCAATCTTATCTTCAAGTACTAATAACTGTTTGTTATTGGTACTTTTCAGGAGTTCTTTTATCTCAGGCAAAACCTCAAGTGAATTTCTTAGTGATAAAAAATCTCTACCATTACAGTTGCCTGTAGAAATCTTACTAGATAATCTTTCAATATCATAAACACTCTTTAAAGAATTTCTCAAATCATCCATAACCATCAAATTACTGCAAAAATATTCAACTACTTCTAATCTATTTCTAATAAGTTTTACATCCAATAAGGGCTGTTCTAACCATTTTTTAAGCAGTCTTCCACCCATAGCTGTATGTGTCTTATCTAATATTCCTATTAAAGCACCTTTTTTATTTTTAGATCTTATAGTTTCATTTATTTCTAAGTTTGTTCTAGTATTTATATCCATAATCATATAATTTGATGGTTCATAATAAGAGAGTTCGTTTATATGATCCAATGAATTCATTTGTGTATCAAATAAATATTCAATTAATTTAGCAGTAGCTATTGTTGCATAGATTTTTTCATTGATTCCAACATCAGCTAAAGTCTTTATTTTAAATAAATTTATAATTTTTGCTTTCAAATCACTTTTAATTTCATTAATATCATCATAGACATTAATATAAGGATTTATTTTGTTCTTAATAACTTTCATATTTTTCTTATTTAGGATAAACTTTTCGTTACATAAAATCTCTGATGGATTAGTTTTACCTAGTTCATCAATTATAAATCTATAACAACTTTCTTCATCACTTAAAAACTCTGTTGTA
>CAYZZR010000178.1:1003-3661 GCA_964482775.1 uncultured Tissierella sp.
ATACATTTCTCCAGTGGAATTGTCTACATAAGATATACCTATTCCAAAGCTATCAAGATATATAGAAACCAAGAAATTATTTGATTTCTCATCTATCATATTTGAATCAGTTATTGTTCCAGGAGTTACTATTTTAACAACATCTCTTTTAACTATACCTTTAGCAAAGGATGGATCTTCTAATTGATCACAAACAGCAACCTTATATCCTCTTTCAACCAATTTAGAAATGTAGGTATTGGCAACATGATGAGGTACACCACACATTGGTGCCTTTTCACCTTGTCCACAATCTCTTTGTGTCAAAGCAATTTCTAATTCTCTAGATGCAATTTTTGCATCTTCAAAAAACATCTCATAGAAATCTCCTAATCTAAAGAAGAGTATAGAATCAGTATGTTTATTTTTTACTTCCATATATTGTTTCATCATAGGAGTTAATTTTTCCATTTTATCCTCCAACTATACTATTGTGCCTTCCATGGTAAAAGTCTTTACAGTTTCAATCCTTACCTTAACTAAGTTGCCAATCAAGTCTTTATTAGCTGGGAAATGTACAAGCTTTCCACTTCTTGTTCTACCATTTAGAACATTTTCATTGTTCTTACTTACATCTTCAACTAAAACCTCAACTACTTGATTTAAAAGTTCTTCATTCTTTCTCAAAGCTATTGGATATAATGTATCTAGTAATTTCTGAAATCTAGCATGCTTAACATCATCAGGAACTTGATTTGTCATTTCAGCAGCCTTTGTTCCTTCTCTAACAGAATATAAAAAAGTGTATGCTGAATCAAATTCTACCTCATTAACCAAGCTAATTGTCTCTTCGAAATCCTCATCTGTTTCACCAGGGAATCCTACTATTATATCAGTAGTTAATGTAATATTAGGCATTACATTACGTACTTTTTTAATAATTGATAGATAGTCTTCTCTTTTATACTTTCTATTCATAGCTGTTAATATTCTATTGCTGCCAGATTGTATAGGAAGGTGTAAATGATCACATAACTTGTCTAATGAAGCATAACTATTAACTAAATCATCAGATAGATCCTTTGGATGTGATGTCATAAATCTAATTCTTTCTATCCCTTCTATATTGTTTACCTCTCTCAGTAAATCAGAAAACGTATAATTATATTCTAGAGTTTTACCATAGGAATTTACATTTTGACCAAGTAGAGTAATTTCTTTACATCCTCTATTAGCTAAAACTTTTATTTCTTCTATTATACTTTCAGGCTCTCTGCTTCTTTCTCTTCCTCGAGTATAAGGAACAATACAATAGGTGCAAAAATTATTACAACCGTACATAATATTAACAAAAGCTTTATAGCTATAAGTTCTATCAGCATCTATACTTTCATCAATTTCTCTATTTTCTTCATTTATATCAACAACTGTTTTCCCAGATTCCATATGTCTACTGACCAACTGAGGCAACTTATGAATATTATTCGTACCAAAGATAATATCAACTTGTCTATACTTGGTCATTACAACTTTTCTAATATCCTCTCTTTGCATCATGCAACCGCATACTGCAAGAATAAAATTTGGGTTTCTTCTTTTTAGATCCTTAAGTTCACCTAGTTGTCCAAAAACCTTTTCTTCAGCACTTTTTCTAACTGCACATGTATTAAAAATTATAAAGTCACATTCTTCTCTATTATCTGTAATTTCGTAACCCATGCCATTGAGCATCCATGCTATTTTTTCAGAATCATGCTCATTCATTTGACACCCATAGGTTTGAATCATATATTTTTTCATATTATAAAGCTCTCTCCTTTAAAACTTAAAATCAATTAGTCATCAAACTTAATTATAACATAAAAAAAGAGTGGTTATCCACTCATATGCAAATTATTTAATGTTATTCATACCGAATACTCTCTTAAAGAAGCCTGTTTGATTATCCTGTAGTTTCCTTATTTTTTCTTTCAACTCTATACTTTCAAATGTCTTTTCCTTCAATCTCATCTTTAGTTTTGCATTTTCACAAACAAGAACATCTCTTTCTTTTGAATTCATCTCTAATCTCAATGCTCTTATTTCCTCTTTTAGACCTTCGATAATTTCAATACTATTGTTATTATTTTTAGTTATTACCTCATCTAATCTTTCAAAGAACAACTCTTCTAATGATTTACTGATTTCAAGTGCAATATTTGATATATCCAACTCTTTATGTTGTATATCAAGTGCAGTTTCATTAGTATTTGCTGTTACTAATTCAGGAGATGTAATAATCATTTTTATTTGTTTATTGCTAAATCCTTTATCTTGCAGGGACTTAATATATTGTATCAACTCTACTTCACTTATTGTATAATACCGATGATTTGAATCTGTTCTTGGAACTTCTATATCAAATTCTTTTTCATAATATCGCAATACATGAGGGGCATAACCTGTCAATTCAGATACCTCAGAAATTGTATATTCAATTCCATATTCCATAGCTCCATACCCCCTTCAATATTGTCAATATGTAGTATTTCTACCTATAGTATCGAAAATCCTTTTTTTATAATAATTTTTTTTACAACAAATTATTCTGTATATGAATAAATTTTGTAGTAATATGTTCGAAAAAATAAGAAAAGCTTCTAAAGAAGCATTAATGTAGCTTTTCTTGTTACTCATATA
>CAYZZR010000179.1:0-3655 GCA_964482775.1 uncultured Tissierella sp.
TAATCAACATCTATAAGCTTGCTTAGATCAGCGATTGCATTTATATTTATAGGACTTACAAAATCAATATTATAGTCCATATTTTGAAACTCCCCATATTGCAAATCGAATAGCTGACCAAAAATTCCAGACATATATATAGGAATCATAGTCACAGCATAAGTCAAAGCAATTCCCAAGACTAAAAAAGCTGCCCTTCTCTTAGTTCTAGAAATGTTTCTAATGACCATCTTCCAGCTAAATGAAATCTTCTTCCAGACTTTCTTGAACCTTTCTAGCCAAATTCTCTTCCCTGATTTAGGGGTTTCCGGTCTCATGGCTTCAGCTGGCAATATTTTCAACACACTTCTGGCTCCAATTAACCCCGATATTATACAAAAGCTTGTAGTCAGTAAAATCCCATAAATAAAATATGCATAATCAATTTTCATTTCAAACAGTGGTATATTCATATAAATTATATATATTTCTGTAAATAGCTTAGAAAGTGGAATGCTTAACAAAATCCCAAGACTAGAGCCAATTAGTCCAATCAAAATCGAATACTTTGTATAATGAGCTATGACATTTGCATTGGTATATCCCAAGGCTTTCATTACACCAATGGACATCCTATCCCTCTTAACATTTCTAGATAGCATAATAGTTATGATAATAGCAGCTACAATTAGAAATAGCAGGGTCACTGTAGCAGACATAACCTCTAGTGATTCAACCTCCTGCATCATCAAGGTATGGCTTAGCTGATCCTCTCTTTTTACTATCTTTCTAACTCCATATCTCTCCAACTCATCCTCAATTTCATCTGCTATAGTATCAATTCTATCCATACTTTCATCATCAATTTTGATCATTACTTCATTATAAGAACCTTGATATCCTAGTGCAGATTGTGCAAATTCCTCAGTGACATATATGACACCAAATTTATCAGGTTCGGGCAAAAGTGTTTGTTCATTTTCCATTAAATAGATGTACTCAGGATTTGCTACTACCCCGATAACTTCCAAGGAATACTCTGTCCCTCCAATATATGGACTTATCTTGTCACCAAGTTGCATTTTTCTCCCATCAAAAAACTGCTTTAGTACAAGAGTAGTTTTTACATTATCCTTTAACTCTTCACCATCTAAGGTATAGAGGTTGTTGATTCTAGTCTCTTGTTTTGGTAGGGATACTATCCTTACATTGACCTTTTCGCTATTCTCCTCTACTCTTAGTGGCACATCTCTACTTATCCTTCCTTGCGCCATCTGGACCCCTTCTATAGAGGTTAAATCGTCAATTGCACTATTTGGAATCCTTGAAAGTTCTACAAATATGTCTCCAAAGTTGGTTATTTCATAGAAATGATGAATTGAATTATTTAGATTGTCTGCTACCATACTCAATGAAACATAGATAGTTAAAGCAAGTATAATCATTACAGTAATGGAAATAAACTGACCCTTAGACTTCTTTATTGACCTAAATAGTCGTGTATCCAGCTTTTTCATTACCATTCAATCCTTTCAGGGTCTATTGGGTATTCATTGACCTTTGTCTCAATTATTTCTCCACTTCTCATTTTAATCACCCTATCAGCCATTTCTCCAATAGGAACATTATGAGTTATAATTACAATGGTTTTATTGTACTTTATATTGATATCCTTCAATAGAGCTAAAATCTTTATTCCAGTTTCAAAGTCTAAGGCTCCAGTAGGCTCATCACATAGAAGTAAATCTGCATTTTTGGCTACTGCTCTAGCAATGGCTACCCTTTGTTGCTCTCCTCCGCTCATCTGTGAAGGAAAGTGATCCTTCCTATCTCCTAAGCCTACTGTTTCCAATACCTCATCTATATCCAAAGCATTTTCACATATTTCAGTGGCTAGCTCTACATTTTCTCTTGCAGTCAAGGTTCCCATTAGGTTATAGAACTGAAAGACAAAGCCAATCTTATCCCTTCTATATCGGGTTAAAATCTTTTCATTGAAGTTTATGATATTCTCTCCATCCATGAGAACATTTCCCTCACTTGGTGAGTCCATACCACCTAAAATGTTTAAGAGAGTAGACTTTCCAGAGCCACTAGGCCCCAATATTACTACAAATTCACCCTTCTTTATTTCAAGATTCACATTCTTTATAGCTGCAACGGTGACTTCACCCATTTGGTAAAGCTTGCTAAGATCCTTTACCTCCATCAAAACATTTCCTGCCATTTACTTCACCCCTTTACCTCCAAGGAGGCCATACTTTAGAAAATCATAAAACTTCTCTGCAAAATCCTCTATATCCTTCATGTCATGTATATTGTTTAAAATATTTGCAGTTGTTCCATCGATTAGAGCCATGAGCATATTGGCCATAAAAACCTCATCTACATCTCTAACTTCGCCTCTCCTTTTTCCAGTCCTTATAATATCTATAAATATCTCCTTACTCTTTCTTTTCTTTTCTTGCAATACTTTAGCTGATATTATTGGATTATCCATAATATCCTTATAAAATACCAAAGAGTAATTTCTTGAAGATTCAATACCATATTTCAATAACTCATCAATCTTTTCAATAATTCCCTCTATATTTTTCAATCTATCATCAATATAATCATATGATTTGTCCATCAATAATTGTAAAACACTCATAAATAATTCTTCCTTAGTAGGAAAATACTTATATATGGTCATCTTGCTTATACCAGCAGCCTCTGCAATCTGATTCATTGAAACAGACTTGTAACCATATTCAATGAACAAACTCTCAGCCTTCTCCATCAATCTATTATATTTAACTTCACTTTGATTAGTCATAGTCATCTCCTTCTTCATTATTTCTTTGTACTTTTATACCCTAATAGTACAATATTATTCTAGATCTTTTTAATTATGTTGTCAAGATTAACAATAAGGGATGGTTATTTATGTTTTTTTCAAACATAAATAACCATCCCTTATTAACTTAATCTTATTTTCCTATACCAATACTATATTCATAATCCAACAAAGCTAAATTGTAAGCGTGAATTTGTTTTGATAAATCCTTTTTAGCATTCATAAGATCTATATTTGCTTTATTTACATCTGCGGAGGTGTTTTTACCTAAATCAAAGCTAGTTTCAGCAATCTTTAAGGCTTCTTCTGCTTGAACTATGGTCTTTTCATAAATTGCAATTTGTGATTCTGCAGTAAGTAGATTTAAAACTGAACTTCTTATGCCCATTTCTACTCCATTTTTTGCATTTTCAAAGCTTTTCTCTGCAATAGCTACAAGAGCATTTTGCTCTCTATATCTATAAGTGTTCTCTGGATATCTGACCTTTTTAGCTGCAAGGGTCAATTTAGATATCTCATAATTTTCCTCAGCTGCTTTTATATCTACATTGCTCTCTAAACCCTTCTTTATAGCTGCGTACAAATCAATAGTTTCATGCTTCTTGTAGGAAATAGCATCTGTCAAATCCACTTCTTTGTCAAATGATAAACCTATAGTATTTTGAAAGCTCATTAGTTGCAAATCATAGTACATTTTAGCTGAATCCAAGCCTACTCGTGCTTGGGACAAGCCCATTTCTATACCCAATAACTGTTGTTTGGATATTAGACCTAAATCATATCTTAGCTTTCCATGATCATATTGCTTTTGTGATAAAGCTAGGTTTTCTTTGGATA
>CAYZZR010000180.1:0-330 GCA_964482775.1 uncultured Tissierella sp.
TTGATTGCTGAAGCAGTAGATTTAGTTAAATCAGTTATTGACAAGCTTAATACTTCTGAAGAATTGTTAGAAGTAAATAAAGATAATCTTTTACACCATATTGAAAACACAACTGCAACTTCTGAGGAAAATGCAGCAGGGACACAGGAGGCTTCTGCTTCTATAGAGGAATTGTCAGCAAATATTGAAGAAATATCTAATTCTAGTGAAGGATTGGCTACTATAGCTGAAGACTTAAGAATGCTTATACAAAATTTCAAAATTTAAAAATTTAGCCCCCAACTTTAGAAATATGTAATTTCATAGGTTGGGGGCATTTATTAATAATTT
>CAYZZR010000180.1:340-3650 GCA_964482775.1 uncultured Tissierella sp.
CTCCTACTTTTGTACAGCCTTTTCCGCCAGCTGCTTCCTGACATTGATAACAAAACATCTTGTTTTCACTCATTATTCTGTAATACCTCCTGTTTTTCTTAATATATTTTAATTTCGATTTATCTTACTTGTTCATTATATAGGTTAATTTTTATAAACTCGGTAACCTAGGTTACCAATATTAATAATTTTTTCCTGCGGCTTTAATTCTTTCAGGGTAATTTACTGAACAAGGTGTTACACCATAAACCATATCACAATGTGGGCACTTTGTTTCTAGATGAGTCATTTCAAATTCCTCTCCACATTCTATGCATTTAATTTTAATTCCTTCAGGCATTTCTCTTGTGTTAAAACCCATCATTCTGATTTTATCTACTACTTGTTTTCCATCTCCAAAACTACCTGTACAACCATCGTGCATTATATATTCTCCTTTCCTAGCTGTTGACCAGCTCTTAACTTACTTCTCATTCCTTGGATATAAGTATCCATTTCTTCTAGTTTATTTAGTATTTCTTTTTCTTCTTGGCTTGTTTCAATAATATCTGCAATTCCACCATTTCTTATAATGATTCTCTTATCTGCTATAAGAGCAAGTGTTGGATCATGTGTTGCCATAAGTACAATCTTATCTTCACTTACCAGTAAATCTAGTGCTTTTTTCCTGTCTATTCCAGCATTTTCTATTTCATCTATGAGAACTATGGGACTTGAGCTTAGGATTGCTGTATCAGCTATCATCAAGGCTCTTGATTGTCCTCCACTCAAGGCTGTTACTGGTGTTTCTAAATCAAACTGCTCACCAGCTAGCTTATTTGCAGCTTGAATTATTTTATTTGTTGTTGCCTCTACATCCTCAACCAATCTACTTTGAGCATGGAGCTCCAAAAATTCTCTTACAGTTAAATCCATTACAAAGTTCATATTTTGAGATAGCTGAGCTACCAGTTTGTTATTGGATGAAAATCTCCATTTCATATCTGGCTTCTCTCCATTTATCAAAATACTTCTTCCTGTAGGAGTATCATTTTGGGCAGTCCACTCTATATCAGCTAACAACCTGCTCTTTCCTGAACCAGTAGGCCCTACTATAGATACAATTTCAGACTTCTTTATTGTAAATTCCTTAAAGCCTTCTGCTTCTTTAGATTTATTGAAACCAGGTAAAATAGTTAGTGAATTGATGCCTATTTCATCCTTGATTCCTAAAAATTCCTTCATTTGCTCAATAAAGGCTTCCAAATCATCCTTTAATCTTTCCTTATCTATTGCCCAGTTTTCGATTTCTTCACCTGAGAAATGATTTAGATACTCATCAAATGTTGATTCTTCATAGCCTGTAACATCTAGTTTGTTATCTTCAAAATATGTTGAAATAAATGGGTACTTTTCAAGTAGTTCTTTGATTCTTAAATTATTCATAGTCATCACCTAAATCCATCTTTCTTACATTACCCATTTGGAATGCTTCACCTATTCTTGTTTCACCAAGACAGTAGGAACACATTGCTGCAGGCATTGGGAACCTTAGCTCCATACCTTGTACCGTTTCTATAGTCTTTTCTTTATCTATTAGAAGTGTGCTTAATTCATAGGCACCTTGACCAGTTAGTCCATTTATATGCATTGTCATAGCACGTGGATTTACTGAACTTACCTTTGATGCAAATACTTCTCTTTCAGCTTGAGAAACTATATCTCCCTTTGTAATAGCTACTATATCAGCTGATTTTAACATAGGCCCTATTTTCTTAGGAGTATTGATACCTGAAAGGTTATCTATAACACAAACACCTTTGATTTCTTTGATATATGGAGAACATCTATTACATAGACCAGCCGACTCAGTAATCAGTAAATCTAATCCAAGCTTTAATCCCCATTGAACTACTTCCTCTATGTTAGAAGCAAAAAAATGATCTGGACAAAGAGCTCCTGATAAGCCTTTCTTAACCGGAACTCCAGCCTTTTCATAAAGAATATCATCATCAGTATAAAGACAATCAAACTTTACTACACCTACTGATATATTTCTATTTTTTAATGCATCTATAGTTTTTAATATTATTGAGGTCTTTCCTGAAGAAGGAGGACCTGAAAATACAACTAAATTCATTTATTACTCCTCCTTTATAGCATCATGAAATAATTTCTCACATTTCTTAATTAACTCACCAATATCATTACTGTTTATATAATCCCAACCAAGCCACATGAACTTCATACCATCAGTTAAACCGTTATCAACCTCTGGATTGGTTGAAGGGAAGTGTCCATTTGTTGAAAGCAATTCTCCAACATCCTTAGAGAAGAAAAAGTCTACAAAGGGTTTAGTCTGTTCCTTGTTTTCCTTTTTGGCCAATAAGAATATTGGGCTAATAACTGCACCATCTTCTGGCCATACAGGTTTAAGAGGACTATCCTGTCTTACCATCTTGGTAAAGAAATAAGGCATAATAGTTACTGTTGGTATACCAGAGCTTTCCTTTTTGGTGTGTGCTTTAAGCATTTCTGCTGGATGCATACTTCTAAGAAGAGATTTCCCAAGGCTTGTTACTCCATCTTCTCCATAATTTTTATATGTGTTTAATAAGATAGCATTGAACAAATCAAAGTCTCTCATTGGAAGCGATACTGAATCTTCAAATTCAGGCTTTAATATATCTGCCCAGGATTTAGGCATTTCTCTTCCTTTTAATTCCTCTGTATTTACCATAAATACTGCAGGTACAACACCTATTATGGAATATTGCCTTTGAGGATCTTTTAAATCTATTACTTCATTGTCAAAGTCTTTGTTCAACTTCTCTAGGCCTGTTATATCCTCAAATACTCCACGAGCTTTGAACTTGCCCATAAGGTTTTTATCAAAGAATAGATCAAAGCCTGCTGAAATAAATAGATCTGCTAGGGAGTCAGGATTGTCGGATTCGATTCTTTCCTTAATCCAGTCAACGCCCATGTTTGCTGACTTCAATTCATAATCAACCTTAAAGTCAAAATTATCCTTCTTCTCATCCATCCATTTATTAAATCCTTCTAATAGGGGAATTCGAACAGGACAAGGTAGTAGACCTTCAATTTTTATATCTCCACCCTCAACTCTTTTTGGGGCAGCCAATGCATCATCTTCAGAGATCCTAGTTTGCTCAATAGCCTCAACCAATCTTTGCTCAAAAAGCTCAACATTTACCTTCTTAGATAAGCATGCCATTTCTAAAGAAATGGTCTTTCCCATAATTTTTCTCATCTTCTCATTAGCCAATTGTTCGAATCCGTTTGCCACAAATATATCTATTGTTTCTGG
>CAYZZR010000181.1:0-3623 GCA_964482775.1 uncultured Tissierella sp.
CAAAACAAACCTATTAAAGGCAGACTTCGAAAGGTAAGTAAAGCAATATACTAAAGTGTGACTAGATTCAATTAAATTGAATATCAATTACTTTAAATACTAAAAGGAGGACAATATGATGAAATATAGTGCAATTATTTCAGACGGTACATTTCCTTGTAGTACCGCAGTTTTGCAGGGAGATATAAAGGATGTAATTAGAGAAGCTGCAGAAATAGGTTATGATGCAGTTCAACTAACAGTAAATAATCCTAATGATGTAGATGTAGACACAATTTTAGAAGAAACAAATAAATACAATCTAAAGGTATCCGCTTTAGCAACTGGTCGTATGTATACCGTTGATGGACTCAGTTTGGGATCTGGTGACGAAAGCAATAGAAAAGCATGTGTTGATAGGATGAAGGGACATATTGATCTTGGAAGAAGATTGGGCGGAGCTATGGTAATCATTGGAGCAGTAAGAGGATGGTCAACTGATTCAAATTCCCTAGAGCAATATCATGAACAGTTTAATAAAAGTATAGCTGAAATCGTTCAATATGCAGAAACTAGGAAAATAGTCGTAATAATAGAGGCTAATGACCATCTTGAAACAGATATCTATATAACTATAAAAGATACGGCAAATTACATTAGAAGTATAAATTCGAAATATTTTAGGCTTCAGCTAGATACTATGCATATGCTTTATGAAAATGAAGAAATTTATCAGCAGATAATAGATAACTCAGATATTATTGCTCAAGTTGATATCTCAGGAGAGGATAGAACCTGTCCAGATAATAATAAGTATGATTATCCATTAGTAATTAAGGCTTTAAAGGAAATAAACTATGATGGCTATTTAGCCTTTGAATATAGACCTGAGCCCCCAAAGAATGCTGCAAAGATTGGATTTGACTATATAAAGGGGTTGGCAATATGAAACTATTTTTTATTTCAGATATTCATGGATCGATTTTTTACCTAAAAAAAGCAATAGAAAGATTTGAGGAAGAAAAAGCAGATCAGCTAGTAATATTAGGTGATATTTTATATCATGGGGCTAGAAATCCTTTGCCTTCAGAGTATAACACTAAAGAGGTCATTGTATTACTAAATGGCTTGGCGCATAAGATAATAGCAGTTAAAGGGAATTGTGATAGTGAAGTAGATGAAATGGTTTTAGATTTTCCAATTATGTCTAGTTACTCAAATGTTTTATACAATAATAGACGCTTGTTTATAACACATGGACATATATATAATGAAAATAATATGCCTCATTTAGCAGAAGGTGATGCCTTAATTCATGGACATACACATGTTCCAAGAGCTGATAAAAAAGGTAATGTTTATATTATAAATCCTGGTTCTATTACTCTACCTAAGGAAAATAACCCAAACACTTATGGGATATTAGAGGGGAATATCTTTAAGATTAAAACACTTGAAGGTAATGTATTTAAGGAAATATCATTTAATTAATATGAAAACTAACATTAGATATAGCTATTAGGATAGTAACTTTAGATAGTAAACATAAGGGGGTTATAATTTTGTACGAAAATGAATTTAGGGATATTTTAGACACTAATGAGAGAGTAATATGGTCTGATAAACCTCATTTGCTTGTACACCTTGCTACAGGTTTTCCCTTATTAATTATAGGGATTCTATGGGGGATAATGGATAGTTTTTTCTTTATGAACTTTATGGCTTTTGGGGGAGGTTTCTTTAATTTTTTATCAATATTCATGCTACTTCATATGATGCCATTATGGCTTGGAGTCGGCAATATGATAAGACTTATATTTGTTTATAGAAATACTTATTTTTGCTATACAGATAAAAGGGTAATAATAAAAACCGGCTTTATGGGTGTAGATTACAAGACTAAAGATTTTTATAATATCGGGAATGTAGAAGTAAACGTTGGTCCCATCGAAAATATGGTAGGTGCTGGAACTATAAGAGTAGATGAAGAGTATGTAAGAACGGGTAAGCATTCAAGAAGAGTAGGTAATAGGCTATATGGAATACAAAGACCCTATGAAGTATTCAAAGCTCTTAAGGAAATAGTAATGGATATTAAGGCAGATATAAATTATCCAAATGAATATAGACCGGATTCTAATAAAGGTTACAATACTAAATACGATAAATAACTATTATGAGGAGTATATATAATGACAGATATAATCATAAGAAGACCCAATGAAGGTGATAAAATGGAGATAGGCAAGCTATTTGAACTTGTCTTAACTCATACTTATAACAAAGAATGCAAGACATATGATGTAGAAGACTTAGAAGGAGAGATCCATACAAAAAATAAATATTTATTAAATGATTTTGCAAGTGAGGGTGAGGCCAGACACTTTCTAATAGCTGAAAGTAATGAAAAAATACTAGGTACTATTGAATATGGATATCCTAATGATTTGATTCTTAGTGTAGATAGTGCTTTTAAGGATTTAGTTGAGATAGGTAGTGTATTTGTTCACCCTGAGTATCAAGGGCAAGGAATAGGAAATCTACTTTTGAATGGTATTTATGAAGAATTAAAGAAGGATAATTTGAAAGAGTTTTGTTTAGATAGTGGATATTCCACTGCACAAAAGATATGGAATAAGAAATTTGGTGAACCTCTTTATGTATTAGAAAGATATTGGTACGGAGAATATGACCATATGATTTGGAGAGTTGACATATCCTAATTAGTTTATAACGAGGTGATGATATCCCCCACTTCTTAAGCGGCCGGGTACCTTTTTCCACAACAGGTGGTGTGTCCTATCACCCACCTCGTTGCAATGGTGTGAAGTAATTGCTACGCAATTACTCTGATATTTAAATAAGGGGAGATAAAAATGGATGAAAAATATACAGATATTAATTCCAAGGTCTTTGACAAATGGGTTGAGGAAGGGTGGGAATGGGGGCAGCCTATTAGTCATGAGACATTTGAGAAGGCAAAAAAAGGTGATTGGTTTGTGGTGCTAACCCCTACAAAAGAAGTACCTAAAGAATGGTTTGGTGAGCTTAAGAATACAAAAGTGTTAGGGTTAGCTTCTGGCGGTGGACAGCAAATGCCAATATTTACTGCTTTAGGTGCAAATTGTACCGTGTTAGATTACTCAGAAAAACAATTATTAAGTGAAAAGAAAGTAGCCACAAGAGAGAATTATGAGATAAGAAGGGTTAGGGCTGATATGACAAAGCCTTTACCTTTTGAAGATGAATCTTTTGATTTAATCTTTCATCCAGTATCCAATTGTTATGTAGAGGATGTACTTCCAATATGGAAGGAATGCTATAGGGTACTAAAAAAAGGGGGACTACTATTATCAGGACTAGATAATGGTATCAATTTCACATTCGATGATGAAGAAACAAAGTTAACCTACAAGCTCCCATTTAATCCTTTAAGGGACAAGCAGCAATATGAGGATTCAATAAGAAAAGACTGGGGCATTCAATTTTCGCATACTATTGAAGAACAAATAGGTGGGCAAATACAGGCAGGATTTATATTAACAGATATATATGAAGATACCAATGGTTCAGGTAGACTTCATGAATTAAATGTACCAACTTTTTATGCCACAAGAGCAATCAAGAGGTAGATATTTATAAAG
>CAYZZR010000182.1:0-3604 GCA_964482775.1 uncultured Tissierella sp.
GGGGAGGCATATGCGGCTCCGCGCTTTACAGCTTAAAAAGCATTGAGGAAGCAAGAGAGGGACACTGCTGCGATGCACTGCGCTCAATAGAAATAAGCGAACTCATAAGCTCGATAAAGAAGAGGTCATGGCGCTCCGTACACTTGATGGCAAAGGCGCACCTCGCGGAAATGAAAGAAAAAGATTTGCTGACCAAAGAATTTGACACAGTGCTGATAAAAAGCTCAAAAGAATATGCCAAAGAAGCCGCTCTTATGTGCATGGAAATAGGAAACATCCACAGAGCCGAGGCAATAAAAAATAGATTTCTCATAAACTTCTGAGGCAGCGCTGATTAACTCACTTTGTCATATAAAACCGGACATACCGCACTCTGATCACTGCCGGAGAGCCAAATCGCCGCTTTTTTCGCCCGGAAGCTGTCCACGGCAGAACAATCCGCAGACTGATGCGCGGCGCACTTGACCTTGATTCTTGCATTTTTACCCGAAATATCTCCATCGGATCGGATGATAGCGGTAATTCTGAGAATTACAGCGGCTATGAAAAGATACGGGACGTTTGAGACTTGCATTTCGTCCGAAATCAACGGAATGCTGTTACGAAATCTAAAAATATGCAATTTTGCCCATTTTTGTTTTTTCTGTTAGAATGTAGACAATATATGAACTAAGGAGATGAAATCGCCATGAATTGCATTACACCTGCATCTGACTGCGTAGGCAAACCATGGAGATGTTATAGAGTTGCGGCGTTTTCGTCATTTTTTGCGTATCTTTTGGCATTCCTCTTTGAAGGCCAATTACTATATAATATAGCCGATTTTTACTCCTATGACGTTAGAATATTACTATTCCCATCCGTAGGCGCGCACTTTTTGGGGCTTGCGGGAGGCTGGCTTTTTGTCCGCAGCTCTGCCGCCGCGCGCAGGGCGCAGATATCTCTCTGCCTGCTCTCCGCCATACTCACTCTGCCCTTCTTCTTTTCCCCCTCCGTCCTCTGGCTGCCATGCATTACAATAGCCTCCTTCATTGCCGGCATCGTCGTCGCATCGTGGGGGTTTACTCTCAGGGACAGTGTGCCTGCGGACGAAAGATTAATTGTCTGTGCCGATACACTCATCTTCTCCAACCTGCTAATGATTGTATTCAACGTTGCGGCTGTCCACATCTCAGCCAAAACAGGACTTGCACTCTCTGTTGCCGCAGCTGCCGCGCCTGCACTGCTGTCGCTGCTGCCTATGACAACAGAAGAGAAGCCTATTCATGCCGATAGTCCCCCGCTTGCGAGGCCTCTGGCGCTCCTCTGCCTCTTTGTCTTTATCATCACCATAGATTCGGGCCTCATGTATCAAGTCTTAAACCCCGCCTTCGCGCACCTTGGATGGTTTGTCAGTTGGTACTGGGCTTTGCCCTATATCGCGGCTCTTGCCGTTCTGCGCCGCCCGCCCCGAGGATTCCGCCGTTCATGGACGCTCTATCTCGGAATGGCTATGATTGTGCTCGCCTTTGCACTCTTCATGTTCATAGGACGCGGTGCGGTGGACTACCTGATTGTCGATACCCTCATGCTGGGGGCGTGCGGAATATTTGACCTCTTCTGGTGGAGCTTGGCAGCCTCCATCCTCGACTTTGCAAAAAATCCGGCGCGAGTATTCGGCTTCTGCCTTGCTGCCAATGTCCTCGGTGTCCTCGCAGGAGGGCTTCTGGGGACGGCTATGACATCGTCCGGAGTATCAGAACACGCCACGCCGCTTCTGGCTCTCGCCGTGGTCTGCGTCACAATAGGCATACTGCCCATACTTAACGGCAGACTGCTTGCTCTGCTTGGTGAAAACTCATTCCTCCTGACATACTTCCGCATACCGACAAGCACACTGTCAAAAGAATACGAAGATTTTGCGGCAAAACTCACAGATAGAGAACGTGACCTCCTGCCCCTGCTGCTTGCCGGAAAAAAGAACAAAGAAATAGGCGAAGAGCTGAATCTCAGCGAAAGCACCGTAAAATTCCACGTCAACAATATCTATAAAAAATGCGGTATCAATTCACGCGCGGAACTAATTGTAAAATTATCATAAAAACTATTTTATATTTAAATTATTAAGGCAGTCCACAAACTCGTTTATAGTGCGCATTCGGGCATCCTATCCTTTCGGATAGGGTGCCTTTTTTGCAAGACAGTCCCTTCGGTCAGGTTACACACCCATTTTCCTGTGCTATGTTCACCTCAGCAGGGAATCACGCCGCCGGTTTGCCGAGAGGAGGAAGGGCATGAAACGCAGATTCGCATTCCTTATAGCGTATGCATGTCTCCTTCTTACTCCGTGGCCGACCGAGGCGTCATACACAAAGACGGCAATGAACGATTGCTTTGCGCAAGCTTGCCATGTGCTGGCAGAGGCTATAGAGGCCGCTGTCGTAATGTTATGGAGGTGGTGTACGGTACTGTAGCAAGAACTCTGACATACGAGGCACATGCGGCGGGAACGCGGTTTTCATCATTGGGGTTATTACAACGGCATCCATAAAAGGAGGTAACATGAATGAAGAAAAAATCAACAATGAAATTGGCGGCACTGGCAGCGGTTATCATTCTGGCACTCTTCTGCACAACAGCGTTTGCGGAGCCCGTGGACATATTTGCGAACGGGCTAGAAAAAGGGGTAGATGCCCTAAACCCTAAAAGTCTGGATAGTGTCTATGGCGGAAGTTTGAATGGCGCAGTACAGTCAACCAAGTTGATTGTCAACACCGATATACCTCTAGGAAATGCATTTGGCGGCGTCTTTGGCGGCGGCAAGGCAAGTTCCGGAGATTCAGTCACTCCGCTGGACTCATCAGCTTCGGTAAGCGGTGATACTCAGTTGTACTTAATGAATGGGTACAATGGGTCGAAGTCGGAGGCTTCTTATTCTAATGTTTACGGCGGCGGGTACGCAGATCCTAAAGGAGTACATACAGTATATGGCAACACCGATATTCAAATGCAAAATCCATTGGCAACAGCAACGCGGATATTAGGCGGCGGGCGTGCCGAGGGATATACAGAAGTGGATGCATACTCAATAGTCAAAGGCAATACTTCTATTCTATTAACGCAAGGAAAAGTATCGGGTGGCGGCCATATTGCACTGGCAGGCGGTGGGATAGCAGATAACTATGGTTATGCGAATGTTGAAGGTAATACGAGTATAAAAATTTCAGGCGGTGTCTCTGTCGGAAATGAAGATGAGCCAAAGGTGGGCATTTTTGGCGGCGGTATTGTATACAACAACTGCACAGCCAATGTAAAAGGCAATACAAACATCACAATAACCGGCGGCACGTTTGTTCATATTAGTGTCTACGGCGGCGGCATGGCTTTTATGGGCAATACAAACGCAAATGCTGACGTCAGCGGGGATGGCACAATCACCATACAGGGAGCGGATGGTCTCAAAGCGATAGCCGGTGTATTGTCTCTGAACGGCGGCGGTCTCAACGCCGGAGGTAGGACATGTTCAGCTGAGGTCAAGGGCAAGAAGAGCCTTGTATTTGACAGCACGGGAAGCGGTACTGTCGACGCGGAAATCGCAGATTTTGACGTTATCATATTCAAAGGC
>CAYZZR010000183.1:0-3587 GCA_964482775.1 uncultured Tissierella sp.
CCATTTACCATCATCATACGTATTCCTCCTCTTAAAATAATAAAAACCTTTCATCCTTATATAAAGGACGAAAGGTTAATTCGCGGTACCACCCTAATTAGCTAATTATAGCTCACTCAATTTGTACAGATTAGTTTAATCGATACTTAATAGCTTTTATCGGGCTATAATCGTCTGAGCCTACTCTTTTCAATTTCGGTCAGATGTTCAAGGATGTTCTTCATATATAACTTCATACCAGGTTTCCACCATCCCCAGCTCTCTTTAACTTCATTATAAACTACTCTTCCTATCATTACTTATAAAATTAAATTATATAAATTATACATTATCAAGAACATAGTGTCAAATTTTATTTAAATTAATATGCCAAAACAAACTCTTTATGAATATCTTCAGAATAAGCCTGTATAGTATCAATTATAAAATAGGTAATTTTAGAATTTAAAGATAATGCAAAATTCAAATCATTCTTGAAACTTGTTTTCATTGTGTATTCATTGACTACATTTTCAATGTAATTTTTAATTCTAAATTGTAAACTGCTAAATTTTTCATCAAATATATCAATATCATCTACTGTAATTACATTCTTTTTGAAATCATGCTTTGAAGCATACTCATTTAAACTTGACTCATATTTTATGTGCTTTATCATAGAGTCAGCAAAGGTCCATCTTTTTGCATGAGGTAAACAAACATAGTCAGATAAATAATGTGAAATAATTCCAATTTTTTTACTTAAAAGTTTTATAGCTAAAGGATCTAGTAACTTATTAAATTCTAGGTATCTACTTATATATATAATTTTTATAATTTCTTTAGAAACATAATTAAGACTTTCATCCTGATAATGTCTTATTAATTTAAATTGAGGAAGAATATCAGGAGCAATAGATCCCCACAATAATTTTTCTTTATCAAGTTTTAAACCATATATATTATAAACATTATCATAAATATTGCTTGCAATAATTTTATGAGTATCAGCAAATATTTTAAACACTCCCTTTTATTTTTCAATCTTACTTGATAATATAATAAAAGAGTTTATAAGTCAATTAAATTTATATAAACTTTTTATATGAATTTAATTGACTTATTTATTCAACATATTATCGAAATACTCCCTATAAGTAGAATAGTCATCTTCATTAAATAAAACAAGGTTAATATATTTCAGTTGACCAATTTCATCTATAAAATTCTTTATGGCATTAAATACTAGGTCAATAGCTTCATCAATAGGATAACCATAAGCACCTGTTGAAATTGAAGGAAATGATATAGAATTCAAATTGTATTCAACTGCAAGCTTTAAAGAATTGTAGTATGCATTATATAAGTGTCTTTCTCTATTGTTACTTTTATCATAAATAGGCCCAACAGTATGAATAACATATTTACATGGCAAATCCCCTGCAGTAGTTATTCTTGCTTCTCCAGTTGGACAACCACCATGCTTAATACATTGTTCAAGAATTGAATGGCCTCCCTTTTTATGAATAGCCCCATCTACACCACTTCCACCTAGTAAAGTGTTATTTGCAGCATTTACAATAGCATCTGTACTTTGATTAGTTATATCATCAAGTATTATATTTAAATTGGTGTTTTTATATTTCAACATTAAAATCGCCCCTTAATTTAATGACTTGTTTATTGCATCCCATATATTTGGTGTTTCATACCCTTTTCGCCAGGAAGCAATACCTATTAAATCATACTTATGTACTAATGAAATTTTATGATTTAAAGAAATTTCATCCTCTATCCATATCATATATAGAGCATCTTCCTTCTCAATTTCGCCATAATACTGACGAATTTCTTCATTCCAAACAGTTTGTATCTGATTGTCAGATATAAAATCATTAGCTCCAATCATAGATAAAGATTTTGAAGAGATTTGAGTATCTTCTACCTTCCATAACCTTGTATAAAAAGGAATAGCTAATATTAATTTTTCATTAGCTATCTCATCAAGAACTTTTAAAATACCATTTTCAACCCAACTGTATTCAGCTACAGATCCTGCGATTGGACTACTTGCCCAATGTTGATCATAAGCCATTAAAATTAAATAATCTACTGTATTTTGAAGCCTTTTTCTATCATAACACATAGACCAATTTTCGCTAGTTGAAATAGTAGTGATATCCATAGATACAATAATATCTTTATCTTTAAAAACAGGATAAAGCTCCCTAACAAATTGCGTTAATAAATCTCTATCCTTTAAGTGTATATTTTCAAAATCAATATTAATACCATTAAATCCATAATCTAAGTATATTTCTAGAAGTTTAAGTATTATATCTTCTCTAGTTTTTGATGAACTCAGGAAATCATGAGTTAAATCAGGATCAAAACTGTTGTCAACTAATGCCCAAATATCATATCCTAGAGCTTTATACTTGGCAACATATTCTTTATTGCCTTTATCAAGAATATTTCCTTCTGTATCAAGTATAGAAAACCAAGTTGGAGCTATAACATTGACTCCATGAATAGGAGCAATTTTATCAGTATATTTCACTTTTGAATAGGTATAGTCCCAGGTTAAATTGATTTTTTTATCACTTTTTTGATTATCTACATTCTTTTCCATTAGTTCATTTTTATACTTATCTTTAACTAATAATAATTTTACATATTGCTTTTCTATAAATCCTGGGATTCCATCTTGAGTTCGTATTTTAAACCACTCTTCATATTCACCATAAACATTTACAGTGCTTCCTTTTATTAAATTATTAGAAATCATTGGCGATTTATCACTTAGATCACTTCTAATAATTGGATAATCAAGTATTATTTCACCTTCTAAGTACTCCATGTCAGTATAATCTAAAACCACAGCATTTGTTTCTTTATAGTGATTAATAACAATATTATAGTCACTTGTAAATATATCCAAAGGTACATATATAAGACCATCTATATTTATAACAGGATTATCAATAGAGTATTCTTTTGAATTTATACTAGCTATATTCTCATCAACAATAAACCTTTTTACATAGTTTTCACTTGTTAAAATTAACATAGATTCATCTTCATCAAAAAATAAATCTTCATCTACATACTTACTTAATATATCAAATGAGAAGTAAATAATACCATTTTTCTCAATTACAGGTTCACCAAATTCAATTAATTGATCTTCAACAATTAAATATATGTCATCAGAAAAAAATATAGTTTCTGTATTAGATTTATCCATGTTATAAAAAATATAAGCACTAATTAAAAATATAATTATTAAAATAGAAAATATGAATTTTTTCAATAACTCACCCCTTTTAATCATTATACTTTACTTGAATAGCTTTTAAAACTACAAGTACATATCTAGGTTAGAAATAAGCCAGTTAATTTCAATGTTTAATTGTAATAAAAAAACCTTATATTATATAAGGTTTTTGATTGGTGTACCTTAGAGGATTCGAACCCCCGGCCTTCTGATCCGTAGTCAGACGCTCTATCCAGCTGAGCTAAAGGTACTTATATATGGAGCGGGTGAAGGGAGTCGAACCCTCGCAACCAGCTTGGAAGGCTGGGGCTCTACCACTGAGCTACACCCG
>CAYZZR010000184.1:0-3586 GCA_964482775.1 uncultured Tissierella sp.
AAAGCATTAGAATGATAAGGGGGATTTGCATGAAGCCAGAAGTGATAAGAGAGTTTTATATGGTTAATGGAAAGTTGACTAGTGTGGATGATTTAAAAATATTTGAGAAGATAACAAAGTCACCTATCTATGAAATCATCAGAGTGATTGATGGTGTGCCACTATACCTTGAAGATCATCTTAGTAGGATGTATGAGTCTGCTAAGATAGTTAGTCATAATATAGTAGTATCTGAAGATGAGATAAAGAGGGCTATAAAAGAGACTATTATAAAGAACAAGTTAGATAAGGGAAATATTAAGCTCTTATCTGCAGAAGTAGAAGGACAAATGATATTTTTTGTATTTTGTGTTGAAAGCTTTTATCCACCAATAGAATATTATGAAAGTGGAATAAAGACTATTCTTTATAATTATGAGAGAGATAATCCAAATGCTAAGGTTCTAGTGACTTCTTTTAAGGAAGATGTAGCTAAGCAAATGAAGGAAAAGGATGCATTCGAAGCCTTATTGGTAAGAAAGGATGGCTATATACCAGAAGGTAGCCGTTCAAATATTTTCTTTGTTAGAGGTGAAAAGCTATATACAGCTCCTAAGGATGAGATATTGCTAGGTATTACTAGAAAGCATTTATTTAAAGTCGCAGATAAATTGAATATTAAAATCCTAGAAGAAAGTATTCATGTAGATGACTTAAGGAAATTAGAAGGGGCTTTTATGACTGGTACAAGTGTGAATATATTGCCTATTGCTGCCATAGACGATTTCAAACTAAGCTCTGTAGATAATAAGATTATTAGAGAATTAAATAAAGAATATGACAATATGATGTATGAATATATAGAAAAAAACAAAGAGAATTGGATTTAAGTAAAAAGGAGATTTCCTGATCATATCAAGAAATCTCCTTTTTTTATTACGAATAGGAAAGTTCTACTTTTTTTCTTTTAATTATTGAACTTTCCGTATATGAGTAACAAGAAAAGCTACATTAACACTTCTTTAGAAGCTTTTCTTATTGTTCTGCTACAAGCTCTGCAATTCTTAAAATAGTGTATACAGCCTTTTCCATCCCTTGAATAGAAACATATTCATACTTTCCGTGGTAATTAAGTCCGCCTGTAAATATGTTAGGACATGGTAAGCCCATGTAAGACAGTCTAGATCCATCAGTTCCACCTCTAATAGGTTTTATAATAGGACTTATTCCTATATCTTGCATAGCTTTCTTAGCAATATCTATAATATGCATTACAGGCTCAATTTTCTCCTTCATGTTGTAATAACTATCCTTTAAATCCAATGAAACTATATTCCCATATTTTTTATTTAAAAAAGCTACGGCTTGAGTTATTATTTGCTTCTTTAGTTCAAATTTATCCTTATCATGATCACGAATAATATATGAGATATTTGTATTTTCTACAGAACCATTAAAATGAACTAAATGATAAAAGCCTTCATAATTCTCTGTTGCTTCTGGAACTTCATGAACAGGTAAAAGATTATTTAATTCTGTAGCAATTAGAATGGAGTTTATCATTTTATTCTTAGCTGAACCAGGATGAACATTTCTACCTTGGATTGATATGTGTGCAGAGCATGCATTAAAATTTTCGTATTCTAATTCTCCAATTGGACCCCCATCAACAGTATATGCAAAATCTGCATTAAACTTTTCCACATTAAAGTGATCAGCACCTCTTCCAATCTCCTCATCAGGAGTAAAGCCTACTTTGATGTTACCGTGTTTAATAATAGGATTATTAATTAAGTATTCCATTGCAGTGACTATTTCTGCAATTCCTGCTTTATTGTCTGCACCTAAAAGTGTAGTCCCGTCCGTAGTAATTAAGTCCATACCAATGTGATCATTTAACTCAGGAAAATCCTTAGGTGATAGAATAATATTTTTATCTTGATTTAAGATAATATCTCCACCACTGTAGTTTTCAATAAATCTAGGGTTTACATTAAGTCCAGACATATCAGGGCTTGTATCCATATGAGCAATAAAGCCAATAGTAGGTACCTCTTTTTCAATATTAGCTGGTAGTGTTGCCATTACATATCCGTTATCATCCACACTTACATCACTTAGTCCTATTTCAATTAACTCATTAGCCAATGTTTTAGCAAATGTTTTTTGAGTCTCTGTGCTTGGAACGGCGATTGAACTTTCATCAGATGTGGTTTCAACTTTTACGTAACTTATAAATCTATTTGTTAAATTATCCAAAATTATACCTCCTATTATTCGTTTGTTCCTTATATTATACTACAATAAGCTTAAAAAAAATGTAGAAAAATCTAATAAAATGTCTAATTAAAATTATTGTATATAAAATGAAAACAATATATAATTTATTGCGGGATATGTATAACCTAATTCTACAATTTCTTTGAAAATTATCGGTTATAGTAAAAATCCAAAATAGAGTATATACTTCAGAAGACAAAGGAGAAGCTATGGTAGAAGAAACTTTTCCCACATCTCTTAAGTTTAGAATTGATGATATGAGGTCAATTTTAAACCATAGGGTAAATGTGGGGATTGATCAGGAGACAGTGAAGTTAAGTCAGAAACTAGACATATTAATAGCAGAATACATGAAAATACAGTTGGAAGAACAAAAAAAATAGCAGATATTTCTGCTATTTTTTTACCCTAAGGTAACATCAAGAATCATCATTATTATAAAGCCAATAATAATCCCGAAGGTTGCTTGTCGCTCGTGACCACCTTGATGAGTTTCAGGGATGATTTCATCAGAGATAACAAATAGCATAGCTCCTGCGGCAAATGCTAAGGTAAAGGGAAGTACAGGCTTAAAGATTGAGACAAGAATTAATCCTAACAAGCCACCAACAGGTTCAACTAACCCTGTAAGTAATGCAATTAAAAAAGCATGTTTTTGAGAGTATTTTTCTCTAACTAAAGCAATTGCAACAGCCAATCCTTCAGGGATATTTTGCAAGCCAATACCAATTGCTAAAGTTAATCCGTTGGAGATATCATTGTCACCAAAGCCAACACCGACTGCCAAACCTTCAGGAAAATTGTGTATGGTTATAGCAATGATAAATAACCAAATCTTTTTAAGAGATGCACTAGCACCACCTTCAGTTCTTTTATCTAAAAGATGTTCATGTGGTGAATACTTATCGGTTATATCTAAAAATATAGCTCCAGACAAGATACCTAAACCAGTGATTAATGCGCCATTAAAGCCACCATTTCCATAGTCTAAGCTGGGAACTATCAAGGAAAATGATGTAGCTGCAAGCATAACACCAGCTGCAAATCCTAATAGAATATCAAGCGTTTTTTCTGAGATGTTCTTTGTAAAAAATATTGGAATAGCACCAACCCCGGTCATAAGACCTGCACCAAGACTAGCTAATAGACCAATAAATAATGTGTTTTGCATAAAAGTCATTCATATTCTCCTTCTACTATGGTTTTCATATTAATACAAAGTATATCATACCAAATACTGCTAATACTATTATAATTCCAATAATTATAAAAAACAATCTTTTACTGATAAAGAAGAATTTCATAGCTTCACCCTCCATATGTTTAC
>CAYZZR010000185.1:0-3498 GCA_964482775.1 uncultured Tissierella sp.
ATCTTTGCTGATAAATTGACCTTAGCTGGACTTGGAGAAGATCTTACAACAAGTCTTGGAGTAAATTATAACAATATAGTTCTCTTGGGAACTGGACTTATATCTTTTGCAGTTGGAATAGTTGCCGCTGTTATAGGGAATTTACCATTTTTAGGTTTAATAGTGCCTAATATTGTTTCCATGTATAGAGGGGATGATCTCAGATCTAATTTGCCTTGGGTATGTGTCATAGGAATGGGTACCATAACTCTTTGCGATATAATTTCTAGAACAATTATAAAACCATTTGAAGTACCAGTGTCTTTGATACTTGGAACGGTTGGTTCGGTGGTATTTATAGTAATTTTATTGAAACAAAGGAGGCAAAAATGAGCGAATTAGTATACAAAAGTAAAGAAAACATTAAAAGGGGCTCTAGCCTACATATTGAAAATAGATCAGCTAGAGCCTTTCCTTCAAAGAAGGAAGAAAAGCGTTATTGGATTTTGCTAATAAGCTTGATTACTTTGGGAGTTCTAGCTTCCTATGGACTTTTGGTTTATAACAATCCTGTGCCTATAGACTCTCCTTCTTTTGTTCCAGTAGTTAGAAGAAGGCTGCTAGCTTTACTTGCTATGATTATAGCTGCAGTTTGTCAAAGTTTATCCACAGTTGCCTTTCAATCCATTACCAGCAATAAGGTTATAACTCCTTCATTGTTAGGATTTGAAGCATTATACTCAACAATAAATACTGCTACCATGTTTTTCTTTGGAGCTTCTACCTTTATTAGCTTTACTGGTGTGGGATCATTCCTATTTCAAGTTCTTGCCATGGTCTTGATGTCTTTGATTCTATATGGATGGCTGCTTTCTGGAAAGTATGGTGACTTACAGCTTATGCTCTTAGTTGGAGTTATTATAGGAACTGGGCTCAGATCTTTATCATCATTTATGAGACGATTGCTTGCACCTTCTGAATTTGATATCTTACAGGCAAAACTCTTTGGTTCTGTAAACAATGCAGATGCTGCATTTTTTCCTATAGCAATTCCTATAGTAATACTTGCAGCAATAATACTACTTGCATATTCTAAAAAGTTAAATGTATTATCCTTAGGAAATGGTATCTCTACCACCTTAGGGGTTAAGCATCAATTTGGAGTGATTTTTACCCTAATATTAGTTTCTGTCTTGATGTCAATTTCAACAGCTTTGGTAGGTTCCCTTACTTTCTTTGGCTTCTTAGTAGCCACTTTGACCTATCAAGCTGCTTCAACATATGATCACAGATATATTTTTCCAATGTCTCTAGCCATAGGATTTTTGATAATAACCGCTGCCTACTTCTTTATGTATCATGTATTCAATGCACAGGGGGTAGTTTCAATTATTATAGAGATGTTCGGTGGAATAACATTTTTAATTGTACTTTTAAGGAAGGGGACACTATGATAAAGATAGAAAATGCTAAAAAAGCATATAGTGACAAGGTGAGAATAGGACCTTTAAACATTACAATTCCAAAAGCAGGTCTTACTTCACTAATAGGACCAAATGGTGCTGGGAAATCAACTACACTATTAATGATTGGGAGACTTTTGAATATGGATGAAGGCCATATAAGTGTAGCAAATATGGATGTTGCTGATTCTAAATCAGAGGACTTAGCGAAAATATTGACTATTCTACGTCAAGAAAATCACTTTGTAACTAGACTTACTGTTAGACAATTAGTTGGATTTGGTCGTTTTCCATATTCAAAGGGAAGGTTAACTAACGAGGATGAAGGTATAATCTCTAAGTATATCGACTTTTTAGGTCTAACTGAATTAGAAAATAGATATTTAGATGAGCTTTCAGGAGGTCAAAGACAAAGGGCTTATGTTGCAATGGTTCTCTGTCAAGAAACAGAGTATGTACTTTTAGATGAACCTCTCAACAATCTTGATGTTGCAAGATCGGTTCAGATGATGGAGCATCTAAGACTTGCTGCTGACAAATTTGGAAGAACTATTTTGACTGTTATGCATGATATAAACTTCGCTGCCAGATATTCAGATAGAATATGTGCCATGAAGGATGGCCAGATTGCAGCTTTTGGAACAGTAAATGAGGTTATGGACGGAGGAGTTTTGACAGATATCTTTGAAACGAAAATAGATATAATCAAAGGGCCTCATGGACCGATAGCTATTTATTAGGATATATTAAATATGTAAAAGAAAGATAAAATTGGTCTCTAACTTTAATAGGTTAGGGACTTCTTTTTTGGGTAATAACTATTAGATAAAGACTAAAATGTCATATACTATAGGCTAGATGAATTAAGGAGGATTTTGTTTGCTTACAAACTATTTGTTAAAATTAACTATTAGTAATGAAAGTAATTACAATGACAAGGATATAAGGCTTAAGATAGGATATCTTGCTAGTATTGTAGGCCTAGTAAGTAACTTGTTACTAACTATAATAAAGCTTGCAATAGGAGTAATGATTTCATCAGTTAGCGTTACTGCAGATGCCATAAACAATTTATCAGATACTGCATCATCCATAATTACCATAATTGGCTTTAGATTATCCAGTATGCCTGCTGACAAGGAACATCCTTATGGTCATGGGAGAATAGAATACATTTCTGCTTTGATGGTTGCCTTTATGGTAATTTTAGTTGGATTTCAATTTATTCAAACATCCTTTGATAGAATTATGAATCCGGTTCCAGTGAAGTTTGAAATTTATTCATTTGTTGTATTAATAATATCAATTTCTTTAAAAGTATGGCTTAGTGCCTTTAACAAGGACTTAGGAGAAAAAATCAACTCTCAAAGCTTAAAGGCAACAGCAACAGATGCCTTAGGGGATGTAATGACAACATCAGTTGTAGTTGTTTCCATTATAATAGGTAGATTCACTAGCTTGCCAGTAGATGGTATAATTGGAATAGTAGTGTCTTTATTGATTATGTATAATGGCTATGGCTTAGTAAAGGACACCATAAGTCCATTGATAGGAGAAGCCCCGGATCAGGAACTGATGGATTCAATTTATAAGGATGTATTTGATTATGATTATATAAGTGGAGCTCATGATTTGATTGTACATACCTATGGGGCTGGAAGAACTATGGCCACTATAGATGTGGAGTTTCCTGCAGAAGTAGGGGTTATAGCAATCCATGAAATAATCGATAAAATGGAAAGAGAATTAGGAGAAAAGTACAATCTTACTTTGGTAATTCACATGGATCCTCTAGGCCCTGAAAGCAATGAAAGTGCTCAACTTAGAAGGGATATAAAGGAAACAATAATGGATAATCCAATTATAAAATCCATACATGACTTCCAAATTTTAGAGGAGAATAATGATAAAATGATAGAGTTTCATTTGGTTGTTGATGGAAATCAGATGGATAAACATACTACAGATGAAATAATTAAAAGTGAAATGGAAAAGATTATAGAAGAAAAGTGTACTGATATGCATTGTAATATTATAGTAGATATTGAGTATTAAA
>CAYZZR010000186.1:0-3432 GCA_964482775.1 uncultured Tissierella sp.
ATAATTTCAGATAAAACAGAAGAAAAAGAAAATACGAATACGAATGGCCAAATAAACCAAGTCCAGTAATAGAAAATTCCAATTCCTTTCATAAGTCCAAGTAACATTTTGACTCCCCCTAATTTCTTCATATATACATAATTCTTGCTTGACTTAAATCTATAGAAATATACATTCAAATATTATACTATTTAAAAAAACCTTTTATTTCCTCAGGTACAATCTTAATTCCTTGTATTTTAAACTCACCTTTTTCTGGCATTGTAGCCAATTCTACTAATATCATTTCACCATTGTCAAATTTAAGTAGTTCATAGGTTTCATGACTAGTTTTAGAAGTCATTAGTCCTTTAACTTCATTAAATTGCTCTTTAGAAATCCAACTCTCTTCACCTTTTGCATATGCATCTGTAAATTCCTCATAATTTAAATGTTCCATGTCTACTTTCATTGACATAGAAGCATATAAAGGAGTATTATTAGTTTTTTGGCATGCTGTAGTTGATAAAATCGTTATTAAAAGAATGATTGAAATTATACTTTTATTTATCATAGTGACTTCCTCCCTAATCTTTGTTTTAATAAGTATCCTTATGTCATATAAATTTAAATATGCTCATTTATTTATTATCTATTTTTAATATCTTAATTTACTATAATACTCCACAAACCCATGCTCTAAATCTACAACCACAGCATACTTCCATTGACTATCACCATAGGTTTCATATTTCTTTTCCTCATACATACTTGGAAATAAATCTGGCGTTCTAATTAAGCTAATATTTTCATCAACATATCTTTTTATAAATTTATTGGCCAGATTTAAAGCTTCAGTTTGGGTTAATTTGCTTTCTTCTAAATCATATCCATAGCTCTTTAACTGATATTGAATTAGCTTTTTATCATTGTTAAATAGTGCTTCTAGTTTGATTGAAACATCATCATCTTTTAAATTTCGTAAGTATAACAAATTATTATCAGGATTGGGTTTTCTCAAAGAATAAATCTCATCTCTATTAAAAATATCCTTTGGGACATAATTATCTAAAATATCATTTAATACTTCAATCTCAGTTTTATGATTATTTTTTTCAATTAATATAGTATCATCTAGTTTTTTAAAGGAAGATAGTACCTCTTGTCCTTGATTCCAAATCTTTATATATGAACCCTTGGTTTCTGGGTAATATTGAAAATCTACATCAAATATTGCTTCTAAATAACTCCCTCTCTCATAATGGAGAATATAATTTGTATCATAAGGTATTGTAGCAATTACAGGATAATCATTGTATACAATTTTGAATACTGGACCAAAACTATCAAAGCCATCTTCTATAAATCTCTCAACTGATTTCCTATCATAAACAAACAAATTGCCGTCCTTTGTTTCGATTATAGCTTCTTCATTCCATGCGTTTGGCAAGTTCAAAGTATAGCTGTATTCGTCATTTGTATATAGAAATGTATCCTCAGTTATAGCTTGGCCTTTGTATTTTCCAATCATAGCTATTTGATTCTTGCTATCCCATATAACTTCTTCACCAAATCCTTCAGATATAAATCTTAATGGTACAAAGGTTCTTCCATCTTTAATAAAAGGTTTTCCATCCAATCTTATTTCTCTGCTATCAACTTTTGCCTCATTCGAGCCAACTACAACAACTATATTTCTATTTTCATTAGAAATATTTATTGTCCTCGTTTCATCTAGATAATCCACCTGAAAACCAAGTTCCTCTGATGTATATCTAATAGGCACAGATACCATACCACTATCAGAAATGGCCCCTACATCCATTAACATAGACTTCCCATTCACAAATACTTTGACTGAATTATTTTCTGCTATTACAGGTGTAGAAATAAATATTGCAATTATAATAGTCAATATTATATAAGTTTGGAACTTTTTCATGTGAATCCCTCCAATTTACTTGCATAAAATATTTTTATATTACTTAATACAAAGCTCTACTAACTCCATAAATATTATAAAATCATAACTATCTTTCTTTAAATCAAATTTTTGCTTAAATTGAATGTCTGAGAGATATTCTACCTATCTCAATAATACCACACAATATGGAAGTATAATCCATTCTAATAAATTGTAATATTATTGTAACTAATTGTATAATTAGTACAATAGTAATTACTGAAGGATCAAAGGGGCTGTTCACTGCTCTGATACATACCCACTCCAATTTACTCCTGATTACAAAATGGTTACAATATAATCTATATTTTCACATTTCTAACAAAAATAAGCTGAAGGCAAAAGTCTTCAGCTTATTTTTGTTCTATTTAAATGATTCTGCCGTCTTTATCAATTCATCTCTTTCAATTCCTCTGCCATTTAACATATAAATTACACCATTATCTTCCCAATCTAAACTATTATCATAAATAATTGCATCTGCACCATTTATCTTCAACTGCTCAATCTTCTCCCCTCCTGTGGCATATGCTGTTTCTTCATCGGCATATCTTTGCTGCATATAGATATACTCTCCTAGTTCATCATTAGTAAAATACAAAGAGATATATTTTGAGTTCTCTACAACCCCATTTCCATCTCTAAAGAATTCCGCTCTGTCAAATTCATAGCCTTCAGGCAGGTACTTGGGAAGTATAACCTCAAAACGGGTGTAGTCATTTAATTTTTCTGTATCTTTTACTACTAAATTATTGTCTTCTATTTCAGCTTCAGCTACCGTTACTATCTTTAAGGTTTCAGATTCAAATCTAGCTATTTCTTGTCCTTCAACAGTGTACATTGTTTCTGGACTACCCACTTTAAATTCTTCTATTGGATTTCCATCCTTATCAAAGATTTTGCCTTTTAATTCCTCTGGAACAGGGATAAGTTCCCCTTCATTATGCATTGTAGGGTCTTCATAGACTGTGACATGACCAATAGATATAAAATTTGTTATTCTTTCCACTAATTCCTGGGCAAAGGATGTTCTCATAGTAGATATACCTAATATGCATATCAGTGCAAATGAAGCTACTCTAATAATAACTTTATTTGATTTTTTCAAATTATTCTCTCCTTTATACTCTTTGATATTTTCTATTGTAATCTTTTGTATCTCTTCTTTATTGCCATTTTTACTGAAGTTCTCATTTGATAAGGTTCTTCCTAATTGTAAAAGTTCCCTATATTCTTCATCTTCAAAATTCAAGCTTTCTTTTCCATTTATATAATCGTCTAAATCATCAGAAAATATGTCTTCAAACTTTTTCTTACTCATTTATAAGCCTCCTTCTCTAATTCCTTCTTTAATTTTTTCATGCTGCGATAGAGAATCACTCCAACATTGCTTTCAGTTAGATTTAATATCTCTGCTACTTCTAGATTCTTCAAATTTGCACCAAATTTCAGTGCTATTATATTTCGTTCCCTCAAATCTAAAACTTTAA
>CAYZZR010000187.1:0-3416 GCA_964482775.1 uncultured Tissierella sp.
GTGTCCTAATCACCCACCTCGTTGCAATGGTGTGAAGTAATTGCTATGCAATTACATCTGATATTTAAAAAACAAAAATATTAATAAACATTGTATACCTAATTTCTAGAATATACAATGTTTATTTAAAAAAATTGCACAAAAAAATGCCAATGCAACTACCACCATTGTCTAAGACAATTTTAGGATATTGATACTGGGGGGTATCCCTAGGTGTGTGCATTGGCAAGTTTTATTATTTAATAATAATATCCACTATGATATTACAATCTGCGATTTATGTCAAGCATTAAGATATTTTGTTGAATAAAAAAACGCTTCCAATATATGCCAATAGTCCCAAAGCAGATGAAATCACAACTAATACTAGATTCCAAATTAAGGATGACCCAATTATCATGAATAAATAATCTCTTGCTGAAACTACTGCTAAAGCCATAGTAGCAGATACAAGAACAGTTCTAATAATATACTTTATGACCTTTTTCGCATTTAAAAATCCTAACTTTCTATTTAAATCCATCAAACCATATGAGGAAGCTAATATAAAGGACAAACTAGTTCCTAAGGCTATACCCCTTGCTCCCATGTAATTTACCAATATCAAGTCAAGTATCAAATTCAAGCCTAGGCTCAAAATTCCAATGACAAGAGATGTGTTTATGTCACCAATAGCATAATAAATTCTATTGATCATCAATACAAAGATCATTCCTACTATTCCAATGGAATAAAATCTAAGTATCTGTGCAGTTTTAATAGTTGCATCTATTCCAAAAGCTCCTCTTTCATAAAATATACTTACCATAGGCTCTGATAAAGCGATTAGTATTATAGTTAAAGGAATTGAAAGTTTTAGCAATAGCTTGAAGCTAAAATTTATCGAAGCATTTAACTCCTCATTTCTTTCCTTATTATACATCTCTGTTAAAATAGGAAATATAGCTGTAACTATGGCTACTATAAATGCACCAATAAAAAAGAGGATAATATTGTAAGCATAATTTAGCTCAGCTACTGTTCCAGAAGCAAGTAAAGATCCAACAGAATTATCTATTGCAGCATTGACCTCATTTATACCTATTCCAATCAATATAGGTAGCATGAAGGTTGCCAATCTAATTAAAAGCCTATCTTTTAATAGTATATAAAAACTATAGCTATATCCAACCTTTACCATAGCCTTCATCATCACTATCACCTGGGCAAGAACTGCGATTATACCAGTAATAATAAGCCCTTCTAAGCCATACTTATTTGAAAGCACAGCTAAATATATTATATATATAAGACTGTTAAAGACTCCCGATCTGGCCCCTGCCCTAAAAGCATGTTTGCTTTGTAAATAACCGCCACATACACCTCTAATAAAATGAAAAGTCATTATTGGAAGCCCCAATCTCAATAGGCGAATGGTAGTAGCTCTATCTGAATCTACAAATCCAGGTCCAAATATCTTTACAGTTATTGGTGCAATAAGAAATCCAACTACTATTAATATGAATGATAATACTACATAGGAATTTATTACATTATTTGCAAAATCATTCCTGCCCTTTAAACCATCTCTTTTATCTATTTTTTGAAATAGAGGCACCAATGAGACTATTAGTCCATCTGTAATAACACTAGTTAAAAGCATAGATGCAGAATATGCAACTAAATATGTATCAATCTTGTAATTAGCTCCAATAAAATAAGCTATTAGAATACCCTTAAAGAAGTTTAGTACTCTGGATAGCAAGCCAAATGAAATTAAGTCTTTAACCTGTTTTCTTATTGAACTAAAGGTCATCATATTTATCTGTCCTCTCCTATTAAAGAAACTCTTTTCTAATTATACCCATTAATATATTAATAAAATAGGAAACCTCCAAATAAAATAACTCTTCATAATCCAATGATTGAAAACTAGTATACTTAAATCCAAATTTTAATATAATATATAACTATAATATATCACTAGTCCTCTGACTAATCCTATTAAAGGAAATGTAGGTAATTTGAGGGATTATGGGATTGTTAGTATTTTAATTATTCTTGAAATTTGGACTAAAAGGTGGTACACTTATAAAAACGTAGTACAATATATCAAAAATTTGAAAAAGGGGGCAATTTAATGAGTAAGAAATTTTTAGTTTTAATGAGTTTACTTCTTGTAGTGGCTATAGTTATTACAGGATGTTCATCACCTGCTGAGAAACCAGCTGAGACTCCAGGAGAAACACCAGCTGAAACTCCTGCTGAAACTCCTGCAGGCGGCAAGAAGATTTTAAGAACGAATAACAGCAGTGAACCAGGTTCCTTAGACCCAGCACTAGCACAAGGAACACATGAATCATGGGTACTTTCAAATACATTTGAAGGTCTTATGAAAAATGACGCTGACGGAAAAGTAATACCTGGTATGGCATCAGACTATAAATTATCTGAAGACAACTTGACTTATACCTTCACAATTCGTGATGGCGCAGTATGGTCAGACGGACAGCCAGTAACAGCCCATGACTTCGAATATTCTTGGAAGAGAGTATTGAATCCAGATCTAGCAGCTGACTATGCTTTCCAACTTTACTATGTTAAGGGTGCAGAAGCATATAACACAGGAGAAGGTTCTGTTGATGATGTAATGGTAAAAGCTTTAGATGACAAGACTTTAGAGGTAACTCTGGAAGCTCCAACTGGATACTTTTTAGAATTAACAGCATTCTATACTTATTATCCAGTAAGTAAAAATGTAGTTGAAGCTAACGCTGATTGGGCAAAAGAACCAGCAACTCATATATCAAATGGACCATTCAAAATGGTTTCTTGGGAACACAACGCTACAATCGAGTTAGAAAAGAGTCCTAGCTATTATGATGAAGCATCTATTAAAATAGATGGTATTCATTTTGATATTATTGAAGATGAAAATACTGCATGGCAAAAATATGAAGGTGGAGAATATGATATTCTTGCAACTCTTCCTCAAGCAGTAGCAGCTCAAATGGCAGCTGAAGGTAATCCAGAATTAACTATAGGTGCACAAGTTGGTCTTTACTACTACAACTTAAATAATGAAATGAAGCCTTTTACAAATGCAAAGGTTAGAAGAGGACTTTCATTGGCATTAGATCGTCAAACAATTGTTTCAAAGATTACTCAAGGTGGACAAATAGCAGCTACAGGTGTTGTACCGGTAGGTTTAGCTGATGAAACTGGTGAATCATATAGAGACAAAGTTGGTAACCTAATTCCTTATGATTTAACTGAAGCTAAAAAATTATTTGAAGAAGGTCTTGCTGAAGAAGGCATGACAGTAGCTGATTTCAATAAATCTAACTTCGTTCTTCTTTACAATACTTCAGAAGCTCATAAGAAAATAGCTCAAGCTGCACAAGAAATGTGGAGATCATCATTAGGCATCGAACTAG
>CAYZZR010000188.1:0-3392 GCA_964482775.1 uncultured Tissierella sp.
CCCGATTATCCAATCCATAATTACTGCGATTAACAAATTAATCATTTTTAAGTCCCAGGACCTTATATATATAATCCATATCCATATTTTCTCTAAACACCCTAGCTAATTTAGTTAATTCCTCTTCTTCCTCTTCTTTTGATTGAGCTTCTTTATTGCATTTTTTATCTCCATCTACTAAGGTATCTTCATCTACTAATTCTAATTTTGTATATGGAATAACCCCTACTACTGGAATATTTAATAACTCCTCTATCATCTTGATACCTGGATCAAGTAGTGTCTTATCCCCTCTGAATTTATTGATAATAAGTCCCTTTATTCTTGCTCTTTCATGAGCTTCTAGTAGCATTACCGTTCCATAAAGGGCCGCAAATGCTCCACCTCTATCTATATCTGTTACAATGAGTACCGGTGCATCTGCAATTTCTGCCATTCCCATATTTACAATATCATTTTCCTTTAGGTTTATCTCAGCTGGACTACCTGCTCCTTCTATTACAACTATTTCATTTCTTGCTTCTATTTCTTTGTACTTATCTATTATCATTTCCTTAAGTTTTGATCTGTATTGATAGTAGTCTTGTGCATTCATATTGGAGACTTCTTCACCATTTACAACGACCATAGAACCATTGTCTGAATTTGGTATAAGTAATATGGGATTCATGTCTGTATGTACTTCTAAACCTGCGGCCTTGGCTTGTAAAGCTTGTGCCACTGCTACCTTTTTTCCTTCCCTTGTCAGAGAAAACTTTGTACTCATATTTTGTGACTTAAAGGGAAATACACTATATCCATCCTCTTTAAAAATTCTACATAAGCCAGTACACATAAGACTTTTGCCTGCAGATGATGTTGTTCCTTGTACCATTATATTTGACATATTTACCTCCTGAAAATTTGAAATCTAACTACGCGAAAAAACTCCTTAACCAATGGTTAAGGAGTTTATATATGCAAATAAATTCACATATGCAAATAAATTTACAAAAAATATTGACTCTCCTTCCCACCGAAGGTTACTTCACTTTTATATTTAGGCAGGTCTCCTGGCTTATGATTCATCCTAGTCTCAACACCTTCCCAGATTTCTCCAGTGGTCTTCACGTTGATTTCGTCATCAATTACAGTAGCGGGGGCTGCATGGGCTTATTAACCCATTTCCCTATTATTCTTTCGAACCGTAAATATCTTATTCAGTTGTTTACATATTAACACAGCATATTTTATTAGTCAACCCTACTCCTAAACTCTATGCATCTATTAATAACGTTCTTTGCAAATTCTACATTACCCCACAAATGTAAATGAGGGTATCCTGCAAATATATTATCCTCAGCTACTATGCATTGTCTTTCCTTACCTGATGATATTTTTATAGCAGTAAAGCTACCTCCATCATTATCGCTCTTTGAATAATGAAATTCATGGGCATTGATAGTTTCACCTTTTTTACATAGTAGATTATCCTTATTTGCTTTTAAACTTATATATCCAAAGTTTTGCAATCTATTGGTAAGAGTGCTATTGACCTGAAGAGCTTCCACCATGTTTACTCCTTCTATAGAAGAACCTAAATACATATATCCACCGCATTCTGCATAGATTGGCATTTTATCATTAAATGCATTTCTGATACTTTCTAACATAGAGCTATTTTTTGATAGTTCATCTTTATATAATTCTGGATATCCTCCACCTAAGATAATTCCATCAATATCTTTAGGTAAGCTAGCATCATCTAATGGTGAAAATTGCACTAACTCAGCTCCTAATTGTCTTAGTAAATTCAAGCTATCCTCATAATAAAAACAAAATGCCTTATCATTTGCAATAGCTATTCTAGTATGACCTATCAATTCTGGAGAGATTTTTTCATATGTAAGCGCAGGTCCTGATGCTGCCATTTCCATCAATGAATCTAGATCTATATATTTAACTGTGTTTTCCGCCAAAATATCTATCTTCTCTTTTAAATCGTTTATTTCATCAGCAGTAATTAACCCTAGATGTCTACTTTCTATTGAAGCTTCGGGTATATTTGGTAGAAATCCTAGTACTTTCAATTTATTATGTTCTTCAATTAGCTCTTTATAAAATGTGAACATTCCTGGATTTACTCCATTGAGAATTACTCCTTTGATATTGTTGGCTGAAAACTCCATAAATCCTTTAATAAATGCTGCTACTGAAAGAGCCATTCCTTTACAATTTACTACCAGTATTACGGGGGTACTTGTTTTATTAGAAAGATCATTGGATGAATAATCAGTATTTTTCGTACCTAAGCCATCATAAAATCCCATTACTCCTTCAACTACTGATATATCCATATCCTTGCTATTTTCAGCAAATAGTTGCTTTACAATATTTTCACCACATAAAAGCATATCCAAATTTCTAGACTTTACTTTTGTTATATGAGAATGAAACATAGGATCTATATAATCTGGCCCAGTCTTGAAAGAGGCTACCTTTAGCCCTTTATTTGCTAAAGCTTTTAAAATGCCACAAGTAATAGTTGTCTTTCCACATCCACTTCCTGTACCTGCAATCATTATTCTATTGAAATTTATATTCTTTTGAGTATTATTTTTATCTTCCATAGCTGCCTCCTTCATAAATATAATTCATTTATTCTTCCCTAGAGATTGCCTTCTTCTTATTTATATTATTATTCTTTTTTCCTTCAGCAGTTCCATGAGTATATCCCACCACATCAAAATCCTTTGACAGCTCATCCACAAATTCTCCATAATGATCACATCTACCTCTGATGCATGAAGATAAATGAATTGTATCAACATTTGCCTTTTTAAATTTCTCAATTTTAATTGAAAGACTTTCCATAGGATCCTCTTCACAACCATTGCAGTTATTAAAGGACACTAATTTAGTATCTGATTCATCATAGTCACTAAAGGATTCACTATTTTCATTGAATGCTCTTAAGCATCCATTTGCAGTACACTTTTTTGAAACATTTCCACATACATATATACCTATTCTTTTCAATTTAGTACCTCACTTTTTAATATTATCATTCTTTAAGTATTTTTCTTATAACACAAAAAAAATTGCTCCTTGACCAATGGTCTAGGAGCAATTAAACATTTAAATTGATTACAATAAAATAGCTCTCCTTCCCACCGAAGGTTGTATCACCTAATATTAGGCAGGTCTCCTGGCTTATGATTCATCCTAGTCAGTACCTTCCCGGATTGTTCCAGTGGTTTACACGCTGATTTCGTCATCAATTACAGTAGCGGGGGCTGCATGGGATTTTCCCATTTCCCTATTATTCTTTCGAACCTAATATACTTATTCAATTATTTTCAATAATAACATATAAGGTTTTATTTATCAAATATATTTGTTCATTCATTGTT
>CAYZZR010000189.1:0-3344 GCA_964482775.1 uncultured Tissierella sp.
TAATGGTGATCCAGCTCGTCTTGCAGCCCAAGTTGTAAGTGGTATTGGTTTCTTAGGGGCTGGTACTATTATTAGAACAGGAAACGATATAAGGGGATTGACCACTGCTGCAAGTCTTTGGGTATGTGCAGGAATTGGCTTAGCAATTGGAGCAGGATATTACCTTGGTGGTATTATTACTGCAGCAGTTGTTTTAATATCATTGATAGCACTAGGAAATGTTGAGAAAACTGTATCTAAAAACGCCTATAAGGTTTTTCATATTATTGGAGAGGAAAGACCGGGACTTATAGGAGAAATTGGAACCTTATTTGGGAAATCCTATATTACTATAAAGGATGTTTCAATTACAGAAAGTCAAGGGGATCACCTTAGAGAAAACATTATAGATTTGAGTTTTACTGTTAAAATGCCAGCTAATTTGGGTATAGAAAGTATTGTTGCTGAGATATATAGACTTGATAGGGTTACTAAGGTTTTTGTTGATGGCGGTACATTTAACAAATAAACCCTAGTATGTAAAAAGGAATTATGGTATTCTAATATCTTATTAGGAGTGAAATATGAAAAAACATAAGCTTAATATTCTTTTAATATGCCTATTGATTGTATCCTTAGTCATCTTGGGAGGATGTAAAAAAGAAAATTCTGAAGAAAAAGAAGAAGGAGGAAGTAATTTGACACTAGAACAATTACAATTACCAAAGGCAGGAGAAGAAGTTGCAGTTATTAGTACTAATCATGGAGACATCAAGGTAAGATTTTTCCCTGAGGTTGCACCAAAGGCAGTTGAGAATTTTAAGACCCATGCTAAGAATGGATATTATGATGGAGTTACTTTTCATAGAGTTATGAATGAGTTTATGATTCAAGGTGGAGATCCACAAGGTACAGGCAGAGGAGGAGAAAGCATTTGGGGTAGCCCATTTGAGGATGAATTCTCAGTTGAATACAGAAATTTTAGAGGAGCACTATCAATGGCCAATGCTGGACCAGGTACAAATGGTAGTCAATTCTTTATAGTACAAAAGACTGAAACAGAAACCGACATAATAAATCAAATGAGATCAGCAGGAGAAGCCAAGGGATACCCTAAGGAAATCGTGGATGCATACGAAGAACTAGGTGGAACATATTGGCTAGACGGAGCTCATACAGTATTTGGTCATGTATATGAAGGTATGGATGTAGTAGATAAAATAGCTAGTCTAAAGGTAGACTCAAACGCAAAACCATTAGAAGCAGTAGTTATGGAAAAAGTAGAAATAATAGAATATAAGTAAGAAAAGCAAAAATAATAGAAGGCAAAGCCTTCTATTATTTTTGCCATTTTGTAAATCTATCTTCGATTGTAGCGATTACCTTATACATTATTGCTGAAATGAAGCCTAAGACTGCAACATTCATCATAACTAGGTCTAGTTTAAAAACTTGCATTCCATAGACTATTAGATAGCCTAATCCTGCCTTTGAAACTAAGAATTCGCCTACTATAACACCAACCCATGATAGACCAATATTTACCTTAAGTGTACTTATTAAGTCTGGTATGGAGGATGGAATGACTACCTTTTGTAGGATTTGAAATTTCGTAGCTCCTAAGGTATCCATAAGTTTTATTTTATCCTCATCAACAGATTTATAGCTTATAAACATATTCATAATTGTTACGACTAAGGATACAGATATAGCTGTGACTATGATTCCCTTGTAGCCGGCACCAAACATTATGATAAAGATTGGTGCAAGTGCAGTTTTCGGAAGACTATTTAGTATTACCATATAAGGATCTAGCACTTTGGCCCAGAAATCTGACCACCATAAGACTATTGCTATTATTACTCCTAGTAATGTTCCTATCACAAACCCAGCCATGGTCTCCATTAAGGAGATTCCTACATGGTAAAAGAGGTGCCCATTAATTACATAATCTATAAAAAGAATCCATATAGCAGATGGGCTACTGGTTAAGAAGGTGTCGATTAATCCAAGAATTGCCAGAACTTCCCATAAAGCTAGAAAAGCTATTAATAGGCTTATTTGTGTGAAGAATATACTTCTATTATTTCTTTTAACATCTTCAATATATTTTAAATGTTCCTTAGAATAATTAGTGGACATGGATATCCAGCTCCTTCCATATCTTATTGAAATAATGTCTGAATTCTGGAGCTTCTCTTAATTTAATTGGAGATCTATCTTCTTCACATGACAGATCTATTTTAATTATGTCCTTTATAGTTCCTGGCCGATTGCTCATAATTACAACTCTATCACAAAGACTTATAGCTTCAGCAATATCATGTGTTACCAAAATTGCAGTTTTTTTCTTTTCTCTTAAGATGAGCCCTACCTCATCGGATATTGCTAATCTAGTTTGATAATCAAGGGCAGAGAAAGGTTCATCTAATAGCAATATATCTGGTTTTAGGAGTAAGGTTCTAATCAAAGCTACTCTTTGCCTCATTCCACCTGAAAGCTGATAGGGATATGAATATAGGAAGTCACCAAGTCCATAGTTTTTAAGTAGCTCTTTAGCTTCATTTAAACTTGTTTTATTCAACTTTCCTTGAATCTCTAGTCCAATGATTACATTATTTAAGATATTTCTCCATTCAAAGAGCTGATCTTTTTGAAACATATATCCTATATTCTTTAAGGGCTTATCAACAATTATATCTTTAACATAAACTCTCCCTTGATTTGGCTTTATAAGTCCTGCAATTATTGAAAGTAGAGTGGACTTACCACATCCGCTAGGACCAACTATTCCAATTATCTCTCCATCATATATTTCAAGGTTTAGATTTTTAATGGCAAGTGTTTCTTCATCTAAGGTATGATAAAGCATACTAATATTCTCTAAATTTACAATTGGGCTTTTGTCCATAAAATCACTCCTGATAAGAATTCATATTCTATATTATTCCTTTCTTTAGTCTTTTGTGAGGGATTTAAATATTACATATATTGAAATTCATATCCCCAAATAGTCATTAAAATGATATAATATATAAGTCAATTAAAGGAGGTATTAACTTGCATCAATACAAAGGAAAATTAATAATTCATACAGGGTCAATGTTTTCTGGTAAAACATCTAGTCTAGAAAAGGATGTTAAAAGATTTAAAATAGCGGGATATAAAACATTAGCTTTCAAACCAGCCGTAGATACTAGATACTCAACAAGTGATATCATATCTCACGATGATACTTCTCTAGAAGCTATTTTGGTTGAGGATATAGAAACAATTATAGAATATTGTAAGGAAAACAATCCTGATGTGGTTGCTATAGATGAGTTACAATTTTTAAAGGGCGGCGTAGAAAAAATTGTTGATGG
>CAYZZR010000190.1:0-3314 GCA_964482775.1 uncultured Tissierella sp.
TGGCTTTAAATGCAAGTATAGAGGCTGCAAGAGTTGGGGAACACGGTAAAGGCTTTGCCGTTGTTGCTATGGAAATCAGAAAGCTAGCTGATGGTTCAAAGGTAGCAGTACAAACTATCAATGATATTCTTGAATCATTTACCAATGATATAGGTCAATTTGTAGTTGATATTTCCAATCAATTCAATATTCTTGAAGATGAAAATGAAAAGTTAAACTTAGTTGCTAACGAGAACTTAGTGGCTGTAAATTCTGTAGCACAGGTTTCAGAGTTGATAATAGAGTTGACCGAAGAGCTTACTAAGGATACTAATCATATCAATACCTTAACATCTAGCATCGAATCCTTAGCTGCAATAGCTGAAGAAAATTCAGCTTCATCAGAAGAGGTATCAGCAAATGTTCAATCCTATACTGAGGAAATAACTAAGATGATGGAAAGCATCAGTGAGTTTAAAAAGGTTAGCCTTGAATTTAGTAAGGATTTAGAAAAGTTTATAGTTTAAAAAGCAGAATCCCTCGCTACTCTTTTGAGTTACGAGGGATATTTTTATTACGAATAGGAAAGTTCTACTTTTTTGTCTTTTAATTATTGAACTTTCCGTATATGAGTAACAAGAAAAGCTACATTAATGCTTCTTTAGAAGCTTTTCTTATATTTATATTCCTAATAATAGTTTTGCTATTGAAAAGTATACCATTAAACTCACTGCATCTACTATGGTTGTAATCAGTGGACCAGCCATTATTGCTGGGTCAACATTAAATCTTTTAGCTATTAATGGTAGAGATCCTCCTAACATCTTAGCTACCATTACAGTCACTATTACTGTTATAGATACTGTGAAAGCTACTAAAACGTCAACTCTTTCAATGACCAAGAGTCTAATAAAATTGACCATTGATAGTAAAACACCTACTATTAAGCTAATCCTCAGTTCCTTCCAAATTACCTTCCAACCATCAGTCAAGGAAATATCTCCTGTTGCAAGTCCACGTATAATCAAGGTTGAGGATTGGTTTCCAGAGTTACCTCCTGTGTCCATTAACATAGGTATAAATGTGGCTAAAACAACTACTGATTGAAGTGTATCGTTAAAATTACTTATTATACGACCAGTAAAGGTTGCAGAAAGCATTAGAATCAATAACCAGGGTATCCTATGCTTTGCTAATTGAATCACACTTGCATCAAGGTAGGCTTCTTCAGTTGGAGCCATGGCAGCCATCCTTTGAAAGTCCTCTGTAGCCTCTTGTTCAATAACTTCCATAATGTCATCTACTGTTATAATACCTGTTAACCTGTGCTCCTGATCAACTACAGGGAGGGCTAAAAATCCATATTTTTTAAATACGCTAGCTACTGTTTCTTGGTCATCATTGGTATGAACATAGATTACTTCATCCTGCATTAGGTTTTCAATTACTTCATCCTCATCGGACACTACTATAGTTCTTAAGGATACTATTCCCTCAAGGGTTCTATTTTTATCTGTTACATAACAGGTATATATAGTTTCTTTGTTAAATCCAATTTCCTTCAGTTGAGCCAAAGATTCCTTTACTGACATGACCTTTCTTAATTCCACATATTCAATGGTCATCAAGCTTCCAGCTGAATCAGGTGGATACTTCAAAAACTGATTGATTAGCTTTCTTTCATCTGCTGTAGAATTTTTCAATATCTTACTGACTACATTTGCAGGCATCTCCTCTATTAGGTCAATCATATCATCAAAAAATAATTCATCCAATAAGTAATTTAATTCCTTGTCAGTGACAGCATTTATGATATCTCTTTGCTGTTCAGTAGAAAAATGGGCAAAAACCTCTACTGCCAAACTCTTAGGCAGCATTCTAAATATGAGCAGAGTAGTATTTGCATCTAGTGGATCTAATATTTCTGCAATATCTACTTCGTTCATTTCGGATAGGACTTTCTTTAGTTGAACATATTTTTTTTGATCAATAAGTTGCAAAATTTCTTGTTCATTCATAATCTTCCTCCTTAAATATTAAGTTTTAGGAAGACCACAGAAGCTTAGCAGTCTCGCAACTCAAATCTATTTGTTCCTTTCAGTCACATAGATTTGGTGCTCATTGCATTTAACCTACCTACAACTCACTAGGTTCGTTGGGTTAGGTCATAAGGCTGTGGTTCTTCCTTTGTTGCTAATTTGTAACTATCGGGCAAAGGACTAGAATCCACACCCCTCACTCCTTTCATTTTTTTGTATATTACTTATTAAGTATACCACAAATCCCCTCTACGAACAAAAAAAGATAGGTCTTAAACCTATCTTTTCTTATTAACAGCTTCCGCCGCCTCTATCTGGAATCACTGTAAATCCACGTTTCAACCAATTATTTGAGTATTCTACTGTAAATTTGCCATAATTGTCACTTAAGCCGTCCTCGATGATAAATTCAAAGTCATCTGTTTTAATTATTTGATCTCCATCCTTTTGCTCATCCAGAGCTAAACCAAAGGTTGGTCCACCTCAACCATAAGCAGCTATATATATCTTTAATGATTTATCTGTTTTTTTAGTTTCTATTAATTTTTTCAATTCTTCTCTTGCATTATCTGTTACATCAATTTTCATTTAATTACCTCCTTGTATTTATTTATACCCAATAAGCTTATTGATAATCGTTCTCCATAAATAATTCCTATATCATTTATCTTAGCATCGATATATTCTATATATTCCCCAATAATTAAAAAGTAATCAAAAAAGAGAAGCTTCCTCTAAGGAAACCCCTCTTAATCAAGACTAATTTTAACTTACATAGCTCTACCTGGCATTATCACATCCACTATACCTATGACTAATGCTCCTATTATTGCACCCCACATAGATATATTGAATCCTGGCACTATAAATTTGGTAACATAAAGAATGATTGCAGCAACTAAAAAGCCTGACAGCCCTCTACCAAATGGGGAAGCATTAACTCCTGTAAATCTTTGAATTAAAAAATCTAAGACCCCAATGACTACTGCGGCTAACAATAGACTCCAAAGACTATCTATAGTAAAGCCCGGAGTAAAGTAAGCTGCAATTGCTACAACTATTGATGTTATAAGGACTCTAAGAAGCATTTCACCAATAGAAAAATCACGATTGTCATTCCTGTTATTGTCCTTATTTACCTTTCTTTCATTATTATTATCCATTATCTCACCTCCTCGTTTTAATGTTCTCCAATAGATTCAAAAAATATACAATTTACTAAATATTTTTTTGAAAAAAGGAAAATAGAACTTTAATATTTGGATAAAATAATGCTAGTCAATATTAAAAAGATAT
>CAYZZR010000191.1:0-3270 GCA_964482775.1 uncultured Tissierella sp.
AATGGAGAGTTTAAGGAAGCACTGAAGTTAATAAAGGAACAGCTTCCATTACCTGCAAGTATAGGTCGGGTATGTCCGCATCCTTGCGAGGATGCTTGTAGAAGACAACTGGTAGAAGAACCTGTTTCTATAGCTTACTTAAAATCCTTTGTAGCAGATATAGATTTAAGGGACAAGGAAGTATTTTATCCAGAAATGGCTCCAAAGACTGGTAAAAAGGTTGGAATTATAGGTGGAGGGCCTGGGGGATTATCAGCGGCTTACTTCCTATTAGCATCAGGACATGATGTAACTATATATGACCAAATGCCTGAAATGGGTGGAATGCTAAGATATGGTATACCAGAATATCGACTACCAGGATCAGTAATTGATGAAGAGATTGCTATCATTGAAAAAATGGGAGCAAAGATGGTTAACAATATAAAGATAGGTAAGGACCTAGATTTAGATTATGTAAGAAAGAACTATGATGCAGTATATATATCAATTGGAGCATGGAAAAGCACTAGCCTTAGAGTTGCAGGAGAGGATCTACCTGGAGTAATTGGTGGCATTGACTTTTTAAGAAATGCTGCATTAAATGCACCGATGAATATAGGAGATAGGATTGCAGTTGTTGGTGGGGGAAACACAGCAATGGATGCATGTAGAACTGCAATTAGATTGGGTGCAAAGGAAGTTTATGTGCTTTATAGAAGAACTGAGGATGAGATGCCTGCAGAAAAAATAGAAATCAAAGAAGCTAGAGAAGAAGGAGTCGTATTTAAATTCTTAGTGGCTCCTACAGAAATTATAGAGGATAATGGAAGAGCAGCAAAGATTAAACTTCAAAAAATGGAACTAGGCCAAGAGGATGCCAGTGGTAGAAGAAGTCCTGTCCCTATTGAAGGAGAATTTGAATTATTAGATGTAAATCTAGTAATAGCTGCAATAGGACAACAATCCAGCCTAGAAGGCTTTGAATCCATTGAGAAAACTAAGAAAGGTACAATTGCTGCAGATGAAGCCACTTTCTCAACCAATATAAGTGGAGTATTTGCTGGTGGAGACGTTATAAATAAAGGAGCAGACATTGCAATAAAGGCTATTGGAGATGCTAAGAAGGCATCAGATATTATCAACACCTATCTAGAGGGGGATATAATTCCTTATGAAGCTTCATATGTAGTTACAAGGGATAATTCTATAAGTGCAAGTGACTATGCTGACAGAGAAAAAGCATATAGATCACCAATGCCTCATTTAGTAGCCAATGATAGAAAGTACAACTTCCAAGAAGTGAATTTAGGCTTTAGTCCAGAAAAGGCTATGGAAGATGCAAAAAGGTGTTTAGAGTGTGGCTGTCATGATGTATTTGAATGCAAGTTATTCACTTATTCAAATGAATATGATGTGGCACCTGAAAAATTCGAAGGAGAAGTACACTATAGAGAAAAGGATGATGCTCATCCATTTATAGTTAGAAATACTGATAAGTGTATATTGTGTGGACTTTGTGTAAGAGTTTGTGATCAAGTTATGGACAATGGGGCCTTGGGTCTTGTTGACAGAGGATTTGACACTATAGTTAAGCCTGCTCTAGATTTACCATTAGCCTTTACAGATTGTATATCCTGTGGGCAATGTGTCAGTGTATGTCCAGTTGGTGCAATTCAAGAGAGATTACAAATAGAAAAATCTGTACCTGTTGAAAGTATTGAAACCAAGACAATCTGTTCCTTCTGTTCAGTTGGATGTAATATTGACCTAAATACAAAAGGTAATATGCTATACAAAGCTCTACCTGACAAGAATAGTGAAGTTGATAAAGGCTTATTGTGTGTGAAAGGTAGATTTGGCTATGACCAAGCTCACAAGAATACTAGATTAACCAAGCCATTGTTAAGAAAGAATGGAGAGCTTGTAGAAGTTTCGTGGGAAGAAGGACTAAGACTTGCAGCTAAAAAGTTACAAAGTTTAAAGATGCAATATGGCAAGGATTCAGTAGGGCTAGCTATTTCTGATAGATACACCAATGAAGAAATATTCATCGCAAAGAAGTTTGCCAATGAATTCCTTGATACAGATTATGTTACTTCTTTTAACAGAAATTATGGTGGTATAGTTGATGTACTTGGCTATGACGCTTCTACAAATACCTTTGAAGAATTAAAGCTAGCAGAATATATTTTATTAGTTGGCTCAAATATCATGAAGGATCATACTATAGCTGCTTTAAAGGTTAGAGATGCTGTGAGAAATGGAAGTAAGCTTGTAGTAATCAATGACTTTAATTCGCAAGTTGATGAGTGGGCAAGCAAGAGAATTTGTCCAGAAAATAATGTTGGTCTTTTAAAGGAAATCCTTAAGGCCATAATAGATTTAGGTTTTACACCAAAGAAGGCCAAGGGCTTTGATGAATTAAAGGCAAGTTTAGAAAATATAATAGCAAGTGAAGATGCTAAAGAAATTGCAGCAGCTTATAGTCAATCTAAGAAAGCCATGATAGTATTTGATCAAAATTATTTGACAAGTGAGGCTGCAAGATTATTGGCCAATATTGCTGTAGTAGCAGGTCAAATAGGAAAGGCTAGACGTGGTATCATAGAGCTAAAACCAAAGAATAATAGCCAAGGCTTAGTAGATATGGGAGTAAATAAAGCAAACAAAGATCTAGTAGAAGCCATTGAAAATAGAAATTTAAAGGGATTAATGATTTTTGGTGAAGATATAAGTGGAGTCAATTTAGAAAATCTAGAATTCCTAGTAGTTCAAGATCTATATCTAACACCAACGGCCATTTTAGCTGATCTAGTATTACCAGCTGTAAGCTATGCAGAATCAACAGGTACATTTACTAGTTCTGAAAGAAGAATCCAAAAGACCAATGCAGCAATTCCAGCATTGTCAGGATATCAAAACTGGGAAGTAGTAAATGAGATGATGTTTATGCTTGGAAAGATTGACAATTACAAGAATATAAGTGAAATAACTGAGGAAATCTCCAAGACCATTAAGGAGTATAAAGGACTATATCTACAAAATGAAGCTGTTTATTGGCCTTTAGGTGAATCAAATGTACTTTATGAAAATGGATTTAACTTTGAGGACAGTTTAGCAAATCTAATAGTGGTAGAAGATGCAAAGTTATTTGAAAGAAGAGTAACTACAGACTATGTCGAAAAAGAATTTGAAAAGGTAGTTGAAAATATAGGTGCAGATATAACGAGGTGAAATCTCCCACCTCGTTGCAGCAGTGTGTAGAAACTGCAAGCAGTTTCCTCGAAG
>CAYZZR010000192.1:0-3268 GCA_964482775.1 uncultured Tissierella sp.
TTGGTAACAATAGTGCTGGTTCCAAATTCTTATGGATTGCTAAGTAGATTAGTAACCCACCTATAAACATCATAAATATTTGCGGCCCGGTAATCGACGAAATTCCTTCAACTAAAAATCCCAAGTTTATTCCTCCCAATATAAATTATGATATCGTATCGTTACATAATATTCTATATCTTACTTGAATTCATGTCAAGAAACACGGGTCCATTTCTATTAGATACGTTCCATATTTTAGACCTTGGTTCCATAATCTTTCTTCCTAATTTAAGGTTTTATATCTTTCAATATTATCATCACTTAAAAACTCATAGGCATCATTTATCTCTTGGAATTTCTTTGTTGCATCAGGGGATTTATTTACGTCAGGATGATATTCTTTAGCCTTTTTTCTATAGGCAAGCTTTATTTGGTATTTGTCTGAATCATAGCCTACATTCAGTAAATCACAGCTCTTTTTATATTTATCTTTAAAATCAGTAGTTGGATTTACATATGTCTGACCTCCATAGCTACCTTGATAGCCACCCTGTCCACCATAGTATCCTCCATAGCTACCACCTTGTTGAGATCTTTGGTATTCATTCCACTGTCTAAAGCGTTCCTCCCATTGTCTTTGTTGCTCCTCTTGTCTCTTTTGTTGCTCTTTTCTTAATCTTTCCTCTTCCATTCTCTTGTATTTGCTTCCATATTCATTAAAGGACTCATATGTATTCTTTTTCCCTTTAGATAAATTATCAGCCCTATCATATAAGTATTCTGTTACCATGTATTTTAAGTACTTTAAATAAGATACAAAGCTTAAACCTAAAATAGGAAATATAACAAAGAATAAAATCAGTACTAGAGTCACAGGATTTAGTAACAAGGCTAAGCCAATTGGCCCTAAAAGAAAAATAAACAAACAGCCACCAGCTCCAATAACTGCAGCAAGAAATCTTGCTATACTTGATACTAGTGTTACTGTTACTTCTATTAAATTAATTAGAGCATCTAAAATAAATGATATAAACTTGGTAAATAAATATAATGATTTTCCTAATATCTTTTTCAAATTTCAATCTCCTCATATGAATGATTAGTGTCTTAAGAAAAATATTACCCTATTTGATTGAAATTTGCAATTAATTAATAGCAATGCTTGTCTTTAACTTTTAATAAATATTTTCTTTTTATCATTTCCAAAAACAAGAATAATAAGAAAAATTATTGAAGTTATCAGTTTCATATCACTTGCACTAGCGAAATTAATAGCCATAGCCATTGAAATGCTTAGCTTATAAATTATTGAGCCTATGACAACGGCTACTAATGGGGCGATTAAAGATGAATTCTTAAACAAATTTGTTCCGATTATTACAGATGCTAGGCTTATAACCATAGCACCTGTTCCCATAGATATCTCAAAGAATCCTTGCTGTTGCATCATAACACTGCCGCTTAAGGCTACTAAACCATTAGCTAAGGCTAGACCCATTATCTTTATGTTGCCACTATTTACACCTAAGGATTTTACAAAGGTAGGATTATTGCCAGCTGCCTTTATTAAATAACCAGCCTCTGTGCTCAAAAATATACCAAGAATTATCAAAACTATAGCTGCAATAATTGAAACCACTATAGCTACTTTATATCCTTCTAGGGCCCCAATTAGAATTCTGTCTATAGCTGAATTATCAAATATTGTATCTAGGTTGAAAATTGGAACATTAGCTCTACCAGCAATTCTCAAATTTATTGAATATAGTCCAGTCATAGATATTATTCCTGAAAACAAATCCCTGACCTTGAACTTAACATGTATAATACCGGTTACAAAACCTGCTACTGCTCCTGATAGAAAGGCGTAGAATGATATTATATATGGATTGAATCCAAAGGTTATGCTGTTTATAAAAGAACTCTCCGTGCGAGTCAAGAGTAAGACAGTGATAGCAGCTCCTAAGGGGAAGCTACCATCAACAGTCATATCTGGAAAATCCAATATTTTATAGGTTATATAAACTCCAAGAGCCATAATCGCATATATCATTCCTTGCTCTAATATTCCAATTAGTATTCCCATAACAATCTCCTTCTCTAATCTTAATTTCCTGCTACATCTGTGGCTCTCTTTTCTAATTCTCCAGGAAGAGTTATCCCCAATTTGCTAAGAGCTTGGCTATTTATAAAAAGACTACTTTCTTCTATTATTTCAAATGGTATTTCCTCTGCTATCTTCTCACCCTTTAGAATAGTTGCTGCCATTCTTCCAGTCTGCTTTCCTAACTCAACATACTCTAGACCCTCTGAGGCTATACATCCAAGCTTTACTTGTTCAATTTCACTTCCATAGACTGGTATACTCTTTTCATTTGCTTTGGACAATACTAGAGGAAGTGACCCTACCACTGTGTTATCTGTTAAGTTTGTTATTGCATCTACCTGTGGAAGCAGTCTATCCATGGCTAAAGGAATATCTGCTGCTGTAGAGATTCCCATATCTATTATTTCAAAGTCATAGCTTGCTGCTAGCTTTTTATATTCCTCTATTGCTGATATGGAGTTTACTTCGCTTGTTGTAAACAATATACCTATCTTCTTTGCTTCTGGCTGCATTGAACGTATTAGTTTCAATTGTGCCTCTACAGGTAATTTATCTGATGTTCCTGTAATATTCCCACTTGTAAGCATTGCAGCCTCTGGATCTGTAACTGCAGTAAATATTACGGGAATGTCCTTGTCTTTTGCTGCATTGAAAGCACTTTGTGCCATTGGAGTTGCAATAGCTGCTATCATATCTACTTTTTTAGAAACAAAACCTTGTGCTATTTGATTGGATATTCCTGTATCAAATTGTGCATTTTCATATACTATTTCTAGATTTTCTCCTTCAATAAGACCTTCCTCAGCCAGACCTGCAACAAAACCTTCTCTGCAATTATCTAAGGAACCATGCTCTCCAAATTGTGCAATACCTACGGTAAACACTTCTTTTTCTGCACCTACTGTAGAAGTGGCAGCTCCACTATTACATCCTGTAAACACACCTACCATTAAAATTAATATCAAGCTTAAAGTCATCATTTTTTTCATTTTATTTTCCTCCTAGTTTTAGTTTTTATTTTTATCTATAGCACCACCAACCACTATCCATAAAACCATCTCCCCTATTTTCCCAGTCATAAGCGCAGTTTTGCAGTTCAATTTTGTTCACTCTCTTTGGTCGTGCAAAATTGGTGCTCATTGCGTTTGACCTACCATCGATTTGCACGACCAAAGAGAG
>CAYZZR010000193.1:0-3253 GCA_964482775.1 uncultured Tissierella sp.
GTCTTGTTTCACAAGACTGGAAGCCTAAATCTCCCACCTCGTTGCAGCAGTGTGTTGAAACTGCAAGCAGTTTCCTCGAAGCTTAAATTAATCTGGTTTTAATTGGAATCTGTCATATATCTGAACCATTGTTTAATTGGTTTTCGATAAATGTTTTAGCAATAAACATAGTTTTGATTAAGGGTTCAAAGCGATTGTATTGTGAACTTCCCTTTTCATATTTGCTTTGTGCTTTTGTAGTTTTATTTATAATTGAAATCACTGGGGCTAGTGCCAATCCCTCATTCTTTAGGTATAAGACCTAGCTTACTTATTTCATCCTTTCCCTCAGTAGATTTTAACCATTTGATTATGCTTCTAGCGCTGTGGTCCTCTGGCAAATCATTTCTAACTACTGCATAGTATCCATCAACTAGAGTATATGATCCATTGCTAATATTCTCTTTTGTAGGTGCAACACCTTCAAATGAAAGCATCTTTAAGTTCTCATCTATTCCAGTCATTTCCCCCATACTCATTAGATATGTATATAAAGTATAACCTAATGCATAGCTATCTGTTGGACTTCCATCCAATCCACCATTGTGATAGAATGCCACAAGCTCAAGCATACCCTCCATAGTTAATTCTACATAGTTATTTTTAATATCAGGATGCATTTCTTCATCATTTAAAATTAAATTGTCCATTTGTGATTGACTACCACTATCTGCATTTCTACAGATTGGGACTAGCTCACGATTAGATCCACCTAGCTCAGACCAGTTTTTAATGCCATAATCAAGGTATATTTTTCTAATTTGCTCCTTTGTGATATTTTTAGTTTCATTTTCTACAGGAGTGATAAAGACAAGAGCTTCTAAAGCCAATGGATAAAACTCAAGCTTTACACCCTTATCTTCAGCTAGTTCCAATATATCAGAAGATGGATAAGGCACTATTATCATATCTACATCTCCATTTATTAGCAGCTTATAAGATGGTACTGTCTTTGAAGCAGTTTCTGGATAATCTGAATTGCCACTTTCAAGATACATGGCTCTATTAATAGCTCTTACTATTGAAAGTGTAGAGGTTGAGCCATCAATCTTTGGATAGTTTTCATTGCTTATTCCATATTCTATAGCAGTAGCAGTCATGGTGTCATTAGATTGATGGCTTTCTTTAGTTGTAATTTCAGTTGTTATAGGTGTTTCTATGGATTTCATACAGGATACTAATATAAATGATATGATTATCGCTGATATAATCCAAATATTTTTTCTCATACTAATCCCCCTATTATTAGGCATATCTTTAATCAAATAGGCTAATTTGAGTAGCCCTAGTTTTATCATTAAATTCCTTAAGATAAGAAAATATTTTATCAACATCATATAGGATCTGATTCTTTTTGCACACTTCCTTAAATGTTCTAAAAAGCTGCTTATTATTTTGGCTTGTCACTACATAAGAATCCCCATACTTTTCACGGTATATCTTCTGCAAGCCTGGGAAGTGCTCGTCCAGTTTTTGATAGTAGTACTCCCTGTTCCCTTCTCTCAAAGTAAGTCCCATACCAAAACAAATAATCCCATATACCTTTGCTTCTATACAATAATCTAGAATTCCTAACAAGTTCTCCTCTGTATCATTGATAAATGGAAGAAAGGGCCCGAACCAGACTACAGTAGGTATTCCATTCTCTTGCATCGTCTTTAGAACTTCAAAACGTTCTTTTGTGGTACTTACATTAGGCTCTACTATTCTACATAAATCTTCATCATAGGTGGTAAGGGTCATTTGAACTACACATTTAGTTTTGTTATTGATTTCTTTAAGCAAATCTAAATCTCTTAGGATTCTTGAAGACTTTGTTAATATGGTGAGCCCAAATCCATAATTATTTATGATTTCTAAGCATCTTCTGGTGTTGCCTAATTTTTCTTCAAGATGAATGTATGGATCGCACATGGAGCCTGTTCCTATCATACATTTCTTTCTTTTGCTTCTAAGTGCTTTTTCAAGTAATTCTGCTGCATTTTTCTTTACTTCTATGTCCTCAAATTCGTGATTCATCTGGTAACATTTACTTCGAGAATCGCAATAAATACACCCATGTGTGCAGCCTCTATATATGTTCATTCCATTTTGAGCAGATAAGATTCCTTTTACTTCAACCTCATGCATTACTTTCACCCTTTAAAATATCACTTTTTATTTTTCTTACTTGCACTTAGCCCTGCTCCAATAGCAACACCTAAAGATATTCCTAAAGCTAAGTTATCAAATAATAATCCCATTGTTGTCCCAATAGCAATACCGACCCCAATATAGTTCCCAGCTGATTGCTTAGTTAGATTATCCTTTTCATTAATATCTTTTTTGTCTTGTACTTTCTTTTTATTAGTCGTAAACTTTCCTACTAATATATGTTTAATACTATATTGGTATTAAATCTATCCAATATCTTTGTGTTATTTCTCCATCTTCTTCAACTTCATTTTCTAAAACTCCGCCATTTCTTATTATTGTTCTAGCAGATGGAATATTGTTTTTATCACAGGTTATTAGTACTCTACCTATATTTAGATTATTACATTCCTTTAGTGCTAATGCTAACATGCATGTTGCATATCCTCTATTCCTTTCAGATTTTCTTACACTATAGCCAATATGACCACCATAATTAAATAGAAAATCATTTAATCTATGCCTTATATCTATCATGCCTATTAATCTTGATGTATTAAAATCAATTGCTAAATATGTTGTTGCAGGAACTAAATTTTGCCTTACCGTCTCTTCGTTCATATTATCAAGCACAGATTTATACCAATCTTCGAAAGTTTCAAAATTCCTAAGTCCCCCTGTACCATCCATGCTATCCCCATTTATTAAAAATTCATCTTTATATTCCATAACCTTTTCTTTGTATTCTATATTTGGTAAAATTAATTTTATTTTATTCATCTTACACCTCACTAAAAATCCTAATATCATAATCTTTGTATTTCTTAAATTACCTTTAAAGAACATCAATCAACTTATTAAATAAAAATATAAAAATTCCGTCTTACGTGTAATATCGCTTTAATCTTAATTATCTATTTTACGCTCAAAGATAATTTCATAATCTATAGGTTTGCCGTGCCCATTATACTCTATAGGAAGAACTTGTACTAATCTCCAACCTTCTTTAGCATGTTCATCAATGATTTCATGATGATTTGCTACTGAAAAAAATCCTCCTAAAGTAGCATTAACATATTTA
>CAYZZR010000194.1:0-2294 GCA_964482775.1 uncultured Tissierella sp.
TAAGAAAAATAAAGTAAACCCTCATTGAAAGATGGGGGTTTTTTACATGTTAATAATTATTTAGCTAAATAAAGGGTATCATTAAGATAATATTAATAATAGGAGGTATTAGATGTCATATTTAAATGTTGAATTTCCTGGTGGCTTAAGAGTAGATGCAAGAATTAAGGATCAAGTAATAAAAACTGATCAACCTCAAAGAGCCGGTGGAGATGGAAGCGCTCCATCACCATTTGAATTGTTTTTAGGGTCAATTGCAACTTGCGCTGGAATTTATGCACTTGGTTTTTGTAATGCAAAAGGAATTAGTACTGAAGGAATGGGAATTAACATGGATTTAGAAAAAAGTCCTGAGACAGGAATGATTTCAAAGGTTAGTTTGGATCTAAAACTACCTGAAGGCTTTCCAGACAAGTATAAGGCAGCCATAATAAACTCAATGGAGCTATGTGCAGTAAAGAAGCATATACACACACCTCCAGAATTTGAGATTACAACAACTAACTAGCATTCCTAAAGTCTAAAGGAGTCATGCCGGTAATCTTTTTAAAGACAATATTAAAATAGTTTTGGTTGTTAAAACCTGAAGCAAGGGCTATATCCAATATTGAGGAATTATCTTCAAGAAGGAGGTCCTTGCTTTTTTCTATTCTAATCTCATTTAGAATAGAGGTGAAAGTCTTTCCTGTTTCCTTCTTTAAAATTGAGCAAAAATAGGATTTGTTTATATCAAGATACTTTGCAACATCACATAGTGAAATATCTTCACTGTATCTTGAATCCATATAATCTAGAGCCTTTTTTATATGATAGCTAAATTGGCTTTTAAATCTCCTACCTTGATGGTTAATATCCTTTTCAATAATATATAGTAAGGAAACTAAGTTGTCCATTAGACACATAGGCTTATATGGAATATTCATAGGATTGTTCTTGGTACAGGTATGAGGCCCAATTATAAATATTCCTCTATAGATATTATTAGGATCTATCAAACAAGCTGTATAATGTATAAAGTTCATACAAGGTACATTTATAGAAGAATCCTTCCTTTTCACTAGCTTTTCTACTGCTTTTTCATAAATGTTATTCTCAATAAGTAAATCATTGAATTTTTCATTGTATCCTGAGTAGCCTATATCACTTCCATTAAAGTCAAAGGCAGTAATAGGTAAGTTTGTAGATATGTAAAATCTCTCAATAATTTCTACAATGTTTTTATTAAACATCAAATCTCTCCAATCTATATAAAAATAATAAAAAAAATATAAACATAATCAAATAATAAATAATAGTCTTTGCTATACTAGTTGATAGTGATAATCGTTATCAATAATATATTAACATTATAACATTTATGACTAATCCAAACAAGTACTTAAGAAAGAGGAGAAAAAGAAATGAAAATGAAAAAAATACACATACTTATGATTGCTGCAATGATGATATTATCCTTGACAGCTTGCAAAACAGCAGAGCCTGCAGCTACGGTAGAGGAACCCTTAACATCTGAGACTAGTGAACCAGTGGCGCTGGAAGATGAAACGCCTACAATAGTTGAAATAACTGATATTCACGGAACAGTTCTTGTTCCAGTAAATCCAAAAAATGTAGTTGCCTTAGACAATAGAACTTTTGAAACTTTATCTGATTGGGGAATAGAATTAGTTGCTGTTCCAAAGGGTGTTATGCCTTCAGATTCACCATACGTAGCTGATGAATCAGTTCTAGATATAGGGAATCATCGTGAACCAAATCTTGAACTTATAGCAGCTGCAGAGCCTGAACTTGTAATTATTGGTCAAAGATTTGCAAGCTTCTATGATGATATAAAAGAATTAGTTCCAAATGCAGCCGTAATTAATCTAAACTTTGATGTTTCTGAAACAACTGATGCACCTGGAGAAAACTTAGTAAATGGACTTAAGAATTCAACTATTGCGCTAGGAAAAATCTTTGATAAAAATGAAGAGGCGGAAATCTTATTAAAAGAATTTGATAAGGCTATAGAAGATGTTAATTCTTCATATAATGGAACAGATACAGTTATGAGCGTTGTAGTATCTGGTGGTAATATAGGTTTTTCAGCTCCTCATTCTGGACGTGTTTGGGGGCCTATGTATGAAATTTTCGGATGGGTTCCATCTTTAGAAGTAAATAGTGCATCATCAGACCATCAAGGAGATGATATCTCTGTTGAAGCTATTGCACAAAGTAATCCTGATTGGATTTTTGTGCTAGATCGTGATGCTGCAACAGCATCTGCATCTGATTCAGTTCCTGCTCAAGATGTT
>CAYZZR010000194.1:2304-3239 GCA_964482775.1 uncultured Tissierella sp.
TATAAGCGCAAAATATTACTGAGATTAGACAATGTGGACTGAGCTATTGTGGCTCTTTAGAATAATTAATGGTTCCAAAACTACAAAATATTGAGCAAAATGCATTCTAATACTGCAATAATTTGAAAATAGTATATGCACCAAATGATACTTATACTAATGAATCAATACAAACTTATCTAGAGTTATTTGAAAATGTAGCAAAAGCTTTAGCTAAGTAATAAAGGAGTAGAATATAATGCAGAAAAAAACAATACAAAATGTGTTCAGGGCTGATAACTCTCAGCCCCGATCTTTTAATTACAATAAAATATGGACGAAACCTTTTATTTTTACAATTTTTCTTGTTGTGGTTTTAGGCATTATATCCCTTTTTACTGGAGCTTATGATATACGGGGACAAGAGGATGGATTGGATATGTTTTTTATTACTCGAGTTCCGAGAACAGCTGCACTAATGCTTACTGGGGCTGCAATGTCAATGTCAGGACTAGTAATGCAACTTATAACGCAGAATCGTTTAGTTGAATCTACTACTACAGGAACCATCGAATGGGCAGGTTTGGGACTTACATTCGTTTATTTATTATTTCCTGCTCCAACTTTAGTTCAAAGAATGACAGGGGCCATTATTTTTTCTTTTGTTGGGACTATGATCTTCTTTTTATTTTTAAGAAGAATAAAGCTTCGATCCTCCTTAATAGTTCCAATTATAGGGATGATGCTTGGAGCGGTAATTTCTGCAATTTCAACCTTTATTGGGCTAGTTTTTCAAATGACCCAAAATATAGAAAGCTGGTTTGTAGGATCATTTGCATCGGTTCAAATTGGGAGATATGAATACTTATGGTTAATCGTTATGGTAACTTTCTTTATTTTCATCTTTGCTGATAAATTGACCTTAGCTGGACTTGGAGAAGATCTTACAACAAGTC
>CAYZZR010000195.1:0-3230 GCA_964482775.1 uncultured Tissierella sp.
AAAGTGCTCAGAGAAAAAGTCAGTATTTGTAAACAACTCATGAACATGATTGCCTCCAGGTAGAGGAATATCCATTCCAGAGACAGCAGCAAAACGATGATTGTGTCTATCTTCACATTCCTCTGCCATCATAGTACTGCCTATAATTTCATGGTTGTGTGTTTGCGTACAGTTGTTATTATTTTTATTATTACCCATTATTTCACATCCTTTGTTTTAAGTTTTGTTACAATATATTGTATTCAGTGGCTGGGATAAATGTGTACATGTAGGGAAGATGGAAAGATATTTGGAAAGAAAGAAGGATTTAAATGCTTTATGTCGAATAGATATAATAACAGGAATCAAGCAAATATTGATGAGATTATTCTCTTAGTTTCAGTAAATTAGGGAGGGGAAAATGCTAAATACATATCAAGATATTGCAGATTATACTCAAGAGTTATTGTTGAATAATAAAGGATGGGAATCAAGGTATAATGATTACCTTGAAGATATTGTTAATGGGAAAGAACAACTAATTAAAGAAGCTAAAACAAAATTTAGAGTTAAAAGCCCATTCTCTAGATATACTTCGATTGGGAATGTTATTAGAAACACAAATAATAATAAGGTATGCTTTGATTGGCGATTTCGAGGTCACTCAATAGGTACAATAATTGTAAGCAATGATAATGTTAGTACATTTCTTAAGCAATCAGGAATAATGAAAGCTTTAGGAGGGGAAAATTCAAATGTTCCAATAGATATGAAAAAAATAATTGAGATAGAAGAAGAATACGATTGGAATAGTGGTGATATTTCTAAACTAAGGAGTTACCTAAAGAATTATGAAGTAAAAACTATAGATTCAGAGCATGAATTAGAATTAATTCTATTAAGAAAATTTTCGACAAAAGTAAAATCTAAAAAGCCTATGTATAATATTCAACCAATAAAGTTGTTTAAAGATTATCTCCAGATTGTTACACCTTTATCTGCAAGCAAAATTAAAGATGGGGAATTACGTTATTGTGTTGATAAAAAAGGTTATGATAGAACTGGAGGCGGAATAGATATTCTAGCTAGAAGTAATTCTGAAATTTATGTTATTGAATTAAAAGATGAATATAAGAAGAATGAAAAGCCGACAGATGCAATAAAACAAGCTATTGTTTATTCAACATTTGTAAGGGAATTAATCAGGAATCCTAAAGCAAATAAAAATGATAATTCATGGTACCACGATATTTTTAAGATTAGAACAGAAATTCCTAAAAGTCTATGTATCCATGCAATGGTTGCAATGCCTAGGAAACCTAATAGTAAATCTAGCGTAGCAGACAAAAATTTCTCAAAGGAAACTTTAGTATTAAAAGGACACGGCTATGAAGATAAGATAAAACTTGATTATTTATATTTCAATGTAGATGGATTGATGCTTTCTGATTTTGAAACATCATCTACATCTATAAAAATAAATACCAATATATAAAAGTTGAAAAGGTGATGGTATGCAAATAAAGATTCATCGTGGGGCTGATCAGATAGGTGGATGTATAACTGAAATATCGACAAGTACAAGTAAAATAATTATCGATATGGGAGCAGAACTGCCAAATAATGATAAAGAACCACAAGGGGTTGAAATTCATGGACTGACACAAGGTGAAAAGAATTATAATGCTGTATTTTTCACTCATTATCATGGAGACCATATAGGTTTATATAAAACGATATTACCTGAAATTCCATTATATATGGGGAAAGCTGCTAAAGAGATTTTTGAAAAACTAACAAAACGTGTTGATGTTAATTGTTTGTCTCTTGTTCAAAAGTTTAATACTTTTGAAGTGGGGAAAAAGATACTAATTGGAGATATTTCCATAACCCCATTTCTGGTTGACCATTCAGCATATGATGCATATATGTTTCTTATTAAGGCTGATAATAAAACACTTCTTCATACCGGTGATTTCAGGGAGCATGGATTAAGAGGTTCTAAATTAATAGCAATGCTTGAAAAATTCGTTGGGCAAGTAGATGTACTGATTACAGAAGGAACAATGCTATCTCGTGATGATAAACATATTAAAAGCGAATTTGAGATAATGCACACTGCTAAGGAACTTATTAAGAATTCTAACAAGAAGTATGTTTTTGTCTTGTGTTCATCCACTAATATTGACAGGATAGCTTGTTTTAATAAAGCTAACCCCATCGGGAGAAGTTTTTTATGTGACGAGTACCAAAGTGAAGTTCTTGATGTCGTAACCAAATATGGTGCAAAGTACTCAAAAATATATGATTTTAGCAACAAAAAAATAGCAGGCCTGAATATTGAGTTATCATTGATGTCAAGGGTAAAAGATTGAGTATGCTGAAAATCCTTATATAGCAAGTGTTTTATTACACTTGGGTTTGAAAGCTATTGGGTAGAACTGTGATTTTATTGGTACATGGAAACAATTCAATAAGGGGGGGATCCTGTGGAAATTAAAACTGTAAAAGAAAATAAAAAGCAGTTTCTTGATTTGCTTTTGCTTGCTGATGAGTCAGAATCTATGATAGACAAATATCTTGAGCGTGGAGATATGTTTTCTTTGTACGATAATGAACTCAGAAGTATATGCGTTGTCACAAGAGAAAGCATGGATACATGCGAACTAAAAAATATTGCAACATACGAAAAGTGGCATGGCATGGGGTATGGCAGCAAGCTCATTCAGTGTATTTCAGAATTTTACAAAGATAAATATAAATACATAATTGTAGGAACTGGCGATGTTCCTTCAGCAATACATTTTTACGAAAAAAATGGTTTTCACCTTTACGACAGGATTTACAACTTTTTTATAGACAACTACGATCACCCTATGTTTGAAAACGGGGTACAGCTTGTGGATATGGTTTACTTGAAAAAGGAGTTATAAAAAATTTAAAATTAATAAAAAATACATTGTACAAGAACATACATTCTGATACAATGTATTTATCATTTAAGAAGCAAATTTGAAGGAGGGACTGAGGATAAAAATGAAGAACAGAACCTATATCGCAATGGATTTAAAATCTTTCTACGCTTCGGTCGAGTGCATGGAACGAGGACTCGATCCGTTGACTACAAACCTTGTTGTGGCTGATGCAAGTCGTACAGAAAAAACCATCTGTCTTGCTGTCTCTCCTTCCCTAAAATCATATGGTATTTCTGGTAGGGCAAGGTTGTTTGAGGTTGTACAGAAGGTCAAGGA
>CAYZZR010000196.1:0-3208 GCA_964482775.1 uncultured Tissierella sp.
GATAATCTTGCCCTTTCTGAGCACTAGAATCTTATCAACATCTCTAATGGTAGAGAGCCTATGAGCTACTATAAAAGTTGTACGATTTTCTTTAAGCTTTTGAATACCTTTTTGAATTACTTTTTCTGTTTCTGTATCTATGTTTGATGTTGCTTCGTCTAGTATCAAGATCTTTGGATTTCTAATATAAGCTCTTGCAAAGGAAATCAACTGTTTTTCTCCTTGGCTAAGGTTATTTCCTTTTTCGAATATCTTTTGGTGGATTCCTCTTTTTACTATAGAATCTCCCCCTACATCCATAAGCGCCTTTACAATATCCTCATCACTAAAACTCTCATCATCAAGCTTTATATTATCCTTTACATCGGTTTCAAAGATAAAGGCATCCTGAAGAACTACCGCCATATGTTCTCTAAGTGAATTCCTGTTAATGTCTTCAATATTATTTCCATCAATATATATTTTTCCAAGTCTTGGACTATAGAACTTCAATATAAGATTTATTATGGTGCTCTTTCCACTACCAGTTGCCCCAACAAAGGCTATACTTTCACCGCTCTTTACCTCAAAATCAATGCCCCTAAGCACATCTGTCTCATCATAGGCGAAGTACACATCTTCAAATTTCACTTCACCTTTTACATCCCTAAGTTCTCCGGGCATTTCCTCCATGGTATCTAACTTTAACAAGTCAAATACATGTGTAGCAGAGGCATATGATTGTTCTAATTCTCCAAATCTTGTAACAACAGTACTTACATTGTTGAAAATCTTCGAAACATAATCTATTACTATATACATGCTTCCTACTGTAACTGCATAGCTACCTGTTATCTTACCTACACCAAAATATAGTAGAACTATGATTGTTCCCACATAGCTAAGAGCATCAATGGCTCTATATCCTCCATAGCTTCTTACCTTGGTCACTTCTAAATTCGTTTTAAATATATTGTCATTGATATGAGCAAATTCCTCTTTAATATAATCTTCCTTGTTGAAGGTCTGAATTACTTCCATGTTTTGTATGTTTTCATTGATACTAGAATTTATGTCACCCACATACTCACGATTAAGGCTAGTAAATTTTGAGGTTTTGTATCTTAGATCTCTAAATATAAGGTATATAATCGGCAGCAATACTAAGAGGAGGATTGCTACAGTAAAATTGCTTATAAGTATCATTCCATAGATAGAGACAACCATAATAGTTGAAGTGGTCATGTCTGCTAGGATTAGCTGGAACATCATCTTTAATCTATTGGTATCATTTGTAATTCTAGAAACTATATTTCCTGCTGGCAAGCTATCAAAATATGAGATTGGAAGCATGGCTACGTGCTTGTAAACATCCTTTTGTACATTAAAAGAAATATCATTAGCAGCCTGTTCAAAGGCTAAAAGCGCCAAATTTCCAAAGAGCCCACAAAGTATATATACTATTAAATACACCGCAAGAAGCTTACCAATGGAAACAAAATCAGCTATTTCCATATGAAGACTTATATGGTTATTGAGTATATAACCAATAATCATAGGCCCTACTATCTCCAAGGCTGTACGTACCATTGAAAGAAGTAAACCTATTGATAATGGCTTTGCTTCTTTTTTTGCATAGCCTTTTAATTTTTTTGTTACAAATTCATTTCGCAACTTATTCTTCATCAAAACGACTCCTTGCCATCTGATTCTTGTACTGCTCACTATACCATTTACCTGACTTTAAGAGCTCATCATGGCTTCCTCTTTCAACGATCTTTCCTCTATCAAGAACTATAATCTCATCAAGATCCTTGACCTGACTGATTCTATGACAAGCTATGATTGTAGTCTTTCCTTGTCTATTTGCTTCAATATTGTTGATTATATTCTTTTCTGTCCTTCCATCTACTGCACTCATGCAATCATCTAATATAAGTATATTAGAGTCTTTTAAAAAGGCTCTAGCAATAGCTATTCTTTGCTTTTGACCACCAGATAGAGAAATACCCTTCTCTCCACATAAGGTATCTAACCCCTGCGGAAATGTGCTCAGGTCTTTTTCAAAATCCGCAAGCCTAATTGCATTCATAACTTCTTCATCAGTAGCATCTGGTTTTGAGAATTTTATGTTATCCTTTATAGACTTTGAAAATATCATATGTTTTTGTGGTACATAGCCTACAAGGTCCCTGATACTAGAAATTGTATAGCTATTCATACTTTTACCATTCAGATATATAGTATTGGAATTCATAGGGTAGATACTTAAGAACTGCTTTATAAAGGTAGATTTACCAGAGCCAGTCTTGCCTAGTACTCCTAGTGATTTCCCACTGGGAATTTCAATACTCAAATCTCTTAAGATATCCTCTTTTGAGGAAGGATACTTGAAGCTATGATTTCTAAACTCTATAGTTGGATTTGTCTTTATCTCAAGAGCGTGGCTGCTTTCTACAATATCTTCCTCATAATCCAATACTTCTTGAATTCTCTCCATAGAAGCCATAGCCTGTTGTTTGATATTGATAAAATGTCCAAAGGCATACATAGGCCAGACTAACATATTTAAATAATAGGTAAAGGAAACCAGCTGTCCTATTGAAATCTCACCTCTTGAAATCAAGAAAGAACCATAGCCTATAGCTATGACAAATGTAAGTGCTGGTATTATACTTTGAATAGGTGTCATAAGTGAATGATATTTTACAACATCCATATTTCTATGACATAGATCCAAGCCCTTCTTCTCAAATTCTTTGTATCTTGATTTTTGAAGGTTAAAAACGCGAATAATCCTTATTCCTTCTACATCCTCTAGTACACTTGTATTTAGGTTGTCAAATGCTCTTTGAACCTTGTCCCATCTGACATATATCTTGTTTCCTATAAGAATAACCAAGTAAGCAAGTATTGGAAGAGGAATTATTGCAGCTAAAGTCAATTTAACATCCACAACAACCATCATCATTATTATTATAAGTGCTGGAAAAACCGTGGAATCAAAGAGACTTAAGGTGCCTCCACCAGCTAAATCACTAATACTGTTGACATCATTTGTAGCTTTTCCCATAAGGGAACCTGTGGGATGCTTTTCAAAAAACTTTAGTGATTGTTTTAAATATTTTGTGACAAGATTATCTCTAGCTTTAAAATCAATTTCATTTGCAGCTCTGAAGGTAAAATAGCTCCAACCCATAGCAAATAAGTATTTTATTCCAACGATAAG
>CAYZZR010000197.1:0-3180 GCA_964482775.1 uncultured Tissierella sp.
AGAAATAGCCTTTAGAATGCATCAATATGCCAAGGAAATCTCTGGTAATAATGACCCTTATTTTAAGTTGAAGGAAGAATACAATCAAGTAGCCAATAAAATTTATGAAAAGATTATTGAGGAAGAATGGTTAGATAAGACTGATGATAGCTTTGATATGGCTTGTAGGTTGGCTATTGCTGGAAATATTATAGACTTTTCAGTTGGACTAAAACTAGATCATTCAGATATTATGAAATCAGTTGAAGATAGTATCAAACATAATATCTATGGGGTGGGATCAGCAGCATTGAAAGAAGCAGTAGAGAAGGCAGAGAATATTATGTATATTGCTGATAACTCTGGGGAAATTATATTTGATAAATTTCTATTAGATAGACTCCCTTTAGATAAGGTTACTTATGTTGTAAAGGGTGGGCCTATAGTCAATGATGCAACTATGCATGATGCAATAAGTACAGGAGTTGTAGATTTGGTAAGAGTCATTGATAATGGACATTCTGCACAGGGGACAATATTAAAGGATTGTTCCACTATGTTTAAAAATGAGTTTGATAAAGCAGATCTCATTATAAGTAAAGGACAAGCTAACTTTGAAACTTTAAGTGGTATTGAGGGTAAAAATATATTTTATCTATTGAGAGCAAAATGTAGGTCAGTTGCTGATATTATAGGATGTAATCAAATGGATTATGTACTTACAAGTTACTAGTATAAGAGAGGGTTAATTATGGAAAAACATAAAATCTATTCAATGAGTGTAGGAAGCGTTTACCCTCATTATATAAATAAGGCTGAAAAAAAGGGACGAACTAAAGAAGAAGTAAATGAAATTTTACGTTGGTTGACAGGGTATACTCAAGAAGAGATAGAAATACAACTAATAAAAGAGACAGATTTTGAAAATTTCTTTGCACAAGCACCTGGATTGAATCCTTCAAGGAAGTTAATCAAAGGTGTGGTCTGTGGTGTGCGAGTGGAAGATATTGAAGAAGCAACTATGCAAGAAATTCGTTATTTAGATAAGCTAATCGATGAGTTAGCAAAAGGAAAAGCAATGGATAAGATTTTACGTAAATAATGAATTATAAATAATTAAAATGGAGCGTGATTTTATGAAGACTGTAGCTGTGATTTATAGGTCCAAGTATGGAAGTACTAAAAAATATGCTCAATGGATTGCAAAGGAAGCAAATGCAGATTTGTTTGAAGGCTCGGAAGTAGATGTTATGAAACTAAAGCAATATGATACTTTAGTATATGGTGGAGGGTTGTATGCAGGTGGAATAGCCGGAATTTCAACTATAACTAAAAACTATGAGGCCTTGAAGAATAAGAAAATCATAGTATTTACAGTAGGGCTTTCTTCAACAGAGGACAAAGGAATTTTCACTCCAATATTAGAAAAGAACTTCACTAAGGAAATGCGTGATAATATAACATTTTTCCATTTACGTGGGGGAATTGATTATAAAAAGCTAGGAGTAATTCATAAATTTATGATGGCAATGCTTAAGCGTGTAGTTTCCAAGAAAAATAAAGAAGAACTAACTGAAGATGAGAAGGGTATTTTGGATACTTATGGTCAAGTAGTTGATTTTACAGATAAGGAGACAATAAAACCATTATTCTTAATGATAAAGGAAGAAATTTATGACAAACCTATTTCATAGTCTAAGTGGAGATAATCTATATTTTAAAGCCTTGAGTACAAATGATGCACAAGAGATACATAGATTTACATCAGATGAGGATGTTTCAAGGTTTATTGGCTGGAAGTTGATGATTTCATTGGATGAGACTATAGACCATATAGAAAGAATGATACAGAGGGAGATTGATGGGACCTATTTATATGCATCAATTGCTTTAAAAGTTTCTAGCGAAATTATAGGCACTGCAATGGTTTTTAACTTTAATAAAGAAGCAAATCATGCTGAAATGGGGTATGTTCTTCATAAGAATTTTTGGGGAAGGGGTTATGGAAGAGAAACGGTCAAATTGCTAATTGATTTTGCTTTTTCGACATTAAAGCTTCACAAGATTCATGCCAATGTAGTAGATACAAATTGGGGATCTATAAAGGTATTAGAGCATAATGGATTTGAACTTGAAGGCCGATTGAAGGATTACTATTTAGTAGATGGTAAATTTTTTGATGGGTTAATATTTGGTAAGATAAAGCCGTCTCTTTAAGGGACGGCTTTATCTTACATATGAATCGGTCTATCTATTGCGCTATAGGCTGCTTCAACAAGTGCTTCTGACAAGGTAGGATGAGGATGTATTGTCTTTGCTAAATCATAGACAGTAGCTTCAATTTGCATTAGAGCTACTGCTTTGGATATCATATCTGTAGCTTGGCTGGCTAAAATATGAACTCCCATAATCTCTCCATATTGATTATCTGAGACAATCTTTACAAATCCTGTGGTTTCACCTTCTGCAATGGCCATGCCATTAGCTGAAAGTGGGAACTTGCTTACTTTATAATCCATACCTATCTCTATAGATTCTTTTTCAGTAATCCAAGACATTTGAACTTGTGTTAATGCCTCAAATTCTGAGCTTTCCATATTTTCCGTTAAAGTTGTCCAAATCTTATTTAAAAATTCATCCCATTTTGAATACTTCTTATTTGCTAATTCTTTTTTCTCGGTTTCAGTTGAACTATTTGAATAACTTCTTTCTAATGTAGATAATTCTTCAGCAAGCTTATTGTATTTTTCTAAATAAGTTTCTTTCAAACTCTTTGTTGTAGATGAATTAGTAGTACTATTATTACTACTTGTTATTGAAGTATTTGAAGATGAATTGCTACTACTTCCTGACAAATTACTTGCTGTTACTGTATTTTTTTCTCTCTTCCCATAAACTCTACTAACAGTCCATCCTGTTTCTTTAAATTTTATAGTTGATTCTATATTTATTATTTCTTCTGGAGTTTTGCTGTTATCATATAAAGTAGCATCAACATATACTATTCCATTACTATTTTCATCTTCTTCTATATTATCTATAGTTATTCTTTTCGCTATTTCTTCAGTTACTTCAATTCCACTAATAGTTTGTCCTACAAATGAATTTTTTAATATTTCTTCTGTAGGTTCTTCTTTAATTTCTATAACTCTTTCTTCAGTTCTTCTCCTAAATTCTTGATATCCTAAAGACCAAAATCTT
>CAYZZR010000198.1:0-3160 GCA_964482775.1 uncultured Tissierella sp.
TTCTGTATAACCTTCAGTACGAGCCATTTCTGCTCCTCCTAAACGTCCTGATACTAATGTTTTAATTCCTTTAGCTCCTGCTTTCATTGTATTTCTTATTGCTCTTTTTTGAGCTATTCTGAATGATACCCTATTTTCAATTTGGTGTGCGATACTTTCAGCTACTAAATTAGCATCCAAATCAGGTACTTTTACTTCCATGATAGAAATTTGGATACTTTCATTAACTAATTTTGATAATTCGTTAGTTAATTTAGCAGTTTCGTCTCCACCATGACCAATTACAACACCAGGCTTAGCTGTGTTGATGATAACTTCTGTTTTCTTATCGTTTCTTTCAATAATAATACTAGAAACTGATGCATCTTTTAATTTTGAACTTAAATACTTACGGATTTTAACATCGTTATTTAAATATTTAGCAAAATCTTTATTTGATGCAAACCATTTAGATTCCCAGTTTTTATTGATACCGATTCTAAGTCCTATTGGACTAACTTTTTGACCCACCTAGTTTCCACCTTTCTTTATTATTTTTCACTAACTACTATAGTGATATGACTTGATCTTTTCTTAATTGGATCTACGTGTCCACGTGAACCAAATTTCATTCTCTTTAATGTTCTGCCTTCATCAATGTAGGCTTCTTTAACATATAATTTAGCTTTATCTAATCCTAAATTATTTTCTGCATTAGCAACAGCAGAAGTTAATACTTTATGTGTAGCTCTAGCAGCTTCTTTATTAATATTCTTTAGTATTTTATCTGCTTCTATTACGCTTTTTCCACGTACTAAATCGATAACTAAACGAGCTTTACGTGGCGCTATTCTAACGCCTTTTGCAACAGCGATTGCTTCCATTTTAGTCCTCCTTATTTCTTATCTTTGTCTGCTCCGTGACCACCAAACTTACGTGTTGGTACGAATTCACCTAATTTATGTCCAACCATATCTTCTGTAACATATACTGGAACAAATTCTTTTCCATTATGAACAGCGAATGTTAAACCAATAAAATCTGGATAAATTGTCGAACGGCGAGACCATGTTTTGATTACTTCTTTTTTTTCTGAAGTACTAACTCTTTTAACCTTATTTAACAAACTTTCATCTGCAAATGGTCCTTTTTTTAAACTTCTAGCCATTTATAAATCATCCTTTCATTATTTCTTTTTGCGACGAACTATTAATTTATCGCTAGCTTTTTTCTTATCTCTTGTTTTATAACCTAGAGCTGGTTTACCCCATGGAGTAACTGGACCTTTACGTCCGATTGGAGCTCTACCTTCACCACCACCATGTGGATGGTCATTAGGGTTCATAACAGATCCTCTAACTGTAGGTCTAATACCCATATGTCTTTTACGACCTGCTTTACCTAAACTTACTAATTCGTGATCACTATTTCCTACTTCGCCAATAGTAGCTCTACAGTTCTTTAAAACTTTACGAACTTCGCCGCTTTTTAAACGAAGCAATACATAGTTTCCTTCACTACCTAGTATTTGAACACTTGAACCAGCAGAACGAGCCATTTGAGCACCTTTACCTGCTTTTAATTCAACGTTATGTACTAATGTACCTTCTGGAATATTTCCTAATTCTAAGCAATTACCAATTTTAATATCAGTAGTGCTTCCACTTTCAATCTTATCTCCAATTTTTAAATTTTTTGGAGCAATTATATATCTTTTTTCACCATCTGCATAAGTGATTAAAGCAATGTTTGAAGTTCTATTAGGATCATATTCGATTGTTGTAACTGTACCAACGATTCCATCTTTATCTCTTTTGAAATCAATGATACGATATTTTCTTTTAGCTCCGCCACCACGATGTCTAATTGTAATTTTACCTTGGTTGTTACGGCCACCATTTTTCTTTAATGTCACTACTAATGATTTTTCTGGAGTAGCATTTGTAACTTCAGTATTAACTAAAGTACTCATACCTCTTTGTGCATTAGTATTTGACTTATATGTTTTTATTGCCATGATATCCTCCTTTTAGTTTAATTAAGTTCAATTGAACTTCCTTCTTTTAATTTAACAATTGCTTTTTTTACTCTGTTAGTAGTTCCTTCATAACGACCTACTCTTTTTTTCTTTGGTTTTGTATTAATTGTATTAACGCTTTCTACTTTAACGTTAAAAACTTTTTCTACAGCTTGTTTGATTTGTGTTTTGTTAGCTTTAGTATCAACGCTGAATGTCATAATGTTGTTTTTTGCTAAATCTGAACTTTTTTCTGTAATGATTGGACTTTTAATAACATCTCTATAGTTATTCATTAAACAAGCACCTCCTCAATCATTTTAAGTGCTGGTTCAGTAATAATCATTTTATCTGCGCTTACGATATCTAATGTATTGATTTCAGAAGCTTCTAATAAAACAATATTTGCTAAGTTACGAGTAGCTAAAATTGTATTTTCATCTAATTTATCTACTACGATTAAAACTTTTCCACTAACTTTTAATGAGTCAAATAATTTAACTGCATCTTTAGTTTTTCCTGATTCTATAATGAATGAATCTACTACGATTAATTCACTTTCGATTAACTTATAAGCTAAAGCTGATTTTAAAGCTAATCTTCTTTCTTTACGGTTCATTTTTTTTGCATAACTTCTTGGATGTGGTCCGAATGCTACACCACCATGAATCCATTGAACAGCTCTAATAGAACCTTGTCTTGCTCTACCTGTTCCTTTTTGTTTCCATGGTTTTCTTCCCCCACCACTAACTTCAGAACGAGTCTTAGTGTCAGCAGTTCCTTGACGTTGTGCATTTCTAGTTAAAGTAATTGCATCATATAATACTGCATCGTTTGGAGTAATACTCCAAAGATTTTCATTTAAATTAATATCGCTTACTTTTTCGCCTTTAGTATTAATTACAGATATTTTTTTCATTCAAATATCCCTCCTACTCTTGAGTTACTTCTACTTCTTCAGTAGTTTCTACTGGTTCTGTAGTTTCTTCAACTTGTTCTAAAACGATATCTTCAGTAGTATCAGTTTCTGCAGCTTCAACTACTTCTTTAGTATCATAATTAATTAATTCTTCTGTTGCATTTACTTTTCCAGGAGTTTTGATTGATGTTTTAATAACAATCAAACTTTTCTTTGGTCCTGGAACATTTCCTTTAACTAAAATA
>CAYZZR010000199.1:0-3061 GCA_964482775.1 uncultured Tissierella sp.
TACTTCTATCAAACTTTTGTTTTGCCATTGTTCTTCCTCCTTAATATTTTTATTTCTTAGTAAACTCTGCCGGGTGTTTCTATACATTTTCTGGAGCCCGCGACCGGACTTGAACCGGAGACCTCTTCCTTACCAAGGAAGTGCTCTACCTACTGAGCTACGTGGGCTTATAGTAAAATATTTTACTATTAATAAAGGTAGATGTCAACAGTAAGTATTATTATTGCCTAAATATTTCTCCAGTTTTCTTTTAATTCTCTGTAGAGCATTATCAACACTTTTAACATCTCTGTCTAAATCCTCAGCTATTTCATGATATGTTCTGCCATCAATATATAGACTTAGGACTTCCTTTTCTAAATTGCTAAGGACCTTCCCAATATTAGATTCCATAAGATCTAAATCTTCTCTTCCAATAAAAAGCTCCATAGGATCCATCATCTTACCGCTAGTAATAACGTCAGATAAGGTTCTATTGGAATCATCCTCATAAACTGGTTTGCTCAAGGAAACATAAGAATTTAGCGGAATATGTTTTTGTCTGGTTGCTGACTTTATAGCCGTAATTATTTGTCTGGTGATACATATTTCTGCGAATGATTTAAAACTAGCTAGCTTATCCTTATCATAATCTCTTATAGCTTTGTAAAGGCCAATCATTCCCTCTTGAATGATATCATCTCTATCAGCGCCAATTATAAAATAAGATCTGGCTTTTGAGCGCACAAAATTCTTGTATTTATATATTATGTATTCTAAGGCTAATGGATTGTTAGATTTGGCAAGTTCAACCATTTCCTCGTCTCCCAAGCTATTTAGATCTGCTAGATTTGAGCTATTATATAGTTTAAGAACCATTCCTATCCCCCCACCCAAACAATAAACTTAATTTAAGCTTTGATAAAACTGCCTACAGTTTCTACACAATGCTGCAATGAGGTAAGTTATTAGACATTCCACCTATTTAAAACTAATGTACCCTCCACTTGTAGAAGCGAGGATATCTCCACCTCATTATAATTAAAAGAATGTATTTAGTCAAGTTTAATCCCTTGATTTATTCCAATACTTGAGCTTGTGAATTGTTTCCTCATCTAGTCTACCTATTTGCAAATCATTCCTTTGATTTGTTGATTTCCTTCTCCTTTTTAACATTCTTCTTTCATTTAAAATTTCAACCTCTAGTTCTTTAGCTGATATTCTTGTCCCACCACGTGATAGAACAATCTGTTGCTCCATCCAATCAGAGGTAGCTACTCGAACTCGCTTTATTCTTCCTATCTCATCTAATGTTCTTTCAATAAAATTATCAGCAGTTTCATTTTCTCTAGTATATACAACTCTTAATCCTTTATAAGTCTCTTCGGTACCAGTATTGCCTTTAACTAGATGAGCGTCAAATACAACAATTATTCTGATTCCAGAATAGTGTTGGTACTCTGAAAGAATTTCTAACAGTTCAACTCTCGCGTCTTCCAGGCTAAGCTTTACCACTTCCTTCAGAGTACCCCAGGAGTTTATGATATTGTACCCATCAACAAACAAATACTCAAGAGGTCTATTTTGCTTTATCATAGCCCTGCCTTACAACTTCATATATCAAGATGGAAGCAGCCGTTGAAGCATTCAAAGAAGAAATTTCTCCTAACATAGGAATTTTAACTAGTACATCACATTTTTCCTTTACCAGTCTAGATAAACCTTTACCTTCATTACCAATTACCAGAGCTATAGCCCCTGTAAGAGAAGTGTTAAAATGATAGTTTTCACCATCCATATCAGCTCCATATACCCAAAGGCCTGCATCCTTCAATTCATCTATAGTGTTAGAGATGTTATTTACATTGGCTATAAGCATATGCTCTACTGCTCCAGCAGATGATTTATACACGGTTTGATTTACCATAGCCGATCTTCTCTTAGGGATAATAACTCCATGAACACCTGCACATTCAGCTGTTCTGACAATTGCACCTAGGTTATGAGTATCTTCAATTCCATCTAGAATTACCACAAATGGTTTTTCATCTCTAGCTTTTGCCTTATCCAATATTTCTTCAACACTTGAATACTCATATCCAGTAACCAAAGCTACTACCCCTTGATGGACATTGCCTTCAGACATGGAATCAAGCTTTTTTTTATCTACCTGTTGTACCACAATATTTTTATCCTTAGCTATTCCAAGAATTTTATTTATTGACCCTTGAAGTTCACCTTTCAATACATAGAGTTTATCTATTTGCCTATCTGATTTTAATAATTCAAGTACAGGATTCCTCCCTACTACATATTGCTCATCCATACCTATTCTCCTTCATTACTGTTTTTAAAATATTCCCTAACCTCTACTATCCTTCCACAGGTCATGCTTCCTTCTGGACAAGCACCCCTAAGACAACCTGGTCCCGCATTCTTAAACAATACCAGATAAACTTTTTTTACTTCCTTTAGCATTTCAATTGCCAACTCTCTAATTTCCCATTGAGCTCTATTGCAGCATCTTAACCTAAAGAAATTCAACAAAGACCTTGTATTCATAGTAAATACAATTTTCGTCTCACAAGCATTTGGAAATATATATCTAGCATCTTCAATAGCTTCCTTTTCAGCCTTTTGCTTAGCTGTTTTTTCCTTTAATCCATCTGCAATATATCTATTATAATGATCATTGTAAAGTAGAGTCGATATTTCATCATAATATTTTTGATCTTCCTCCATGGCTTTTACGAAAAGAGATTTTGCCCTTTCATTGTTCTCAATATTAGGAGGTAAAACATATTCAAATTGGCTTAATCTGACATATCTTTGACTTTGTTGTGAATAACTAGCTATTCTATGTCTGACTAATTGATGAGTAAGGGTCCTGGATACACCTTCCACACCAAAGGTAAAATTAACATGTTCAATAGGACTTTCATGTCCCATATCCATCAACAAATCTAAGAAGGATTTTACCCGCGTCTCCTCTAAGCCCTCTTCAATTTCAGCTATTCCTACTGGTGAATAACATAATTTAGCAGCTGAAGCAATTAGCTTTTCTCCATCAGGAGTATATCTT
>CAYZZR010000200.1:0-3030 GCA_964482775.1 uncultured Tissierella sp.
TAATTGAAGATTTGATTCAAACAGATGCATCTATAAATCCAGGCAATAGTGGGGGGCCTCTATTGAATTCTCAAGGACAAGTAATAGGAATCAATACTGCAAAGATTCAAACTGGAGAGGGCTTGGGTTTTTCCATTCCAATAAACATTGCTAGCCCAATTATTGAAGAGGTTATAGAGGAAGGCGGATTCAATAACGTTTATATAGGATTTACAGGAAGTGAATTAGAAGTTTACGAACGACAATTTGCAGTTGATTTACCTAGTGATAGTGGTGTTGTAGTAATCGAGGTTGTACCAGGTTCACCAGCTGCTAAAGCAGGTATAAAACCATTAGATGTTATAACCAATATTGATGATCAACCAATTGAAACAATGGTAAATTTAAGAAAGCTTCTATACAACTATAGAGTTGGAGACAAGGCCGTCCTTACCATTAATAGAAATGGAAAAGTATCAAATTTAAATATAACATTTACTGATTTTAAATAGGAGGAGTCTATGAAAATACTACTAACAAATGATGATGGTATCCTAGCAGAGGGAATCTATACCATGGCTAAGGAATTGGAAAAAGATCATGAAGTAATAATTGTAGCACCAGATCAACAAAATAGTGCTAAAAGTCATGCAATAACTTTACACAAGCCTCTAATTATAAAGGAAGTAAAACTGAATAACTTAAAGTCCAAGGCCTACAGTATTTCTGGTACTCCTGCAGATTGTGTTAGAGCAGGAATAGAGGCAATCGTTCAAGATAAAATTGATCTTGTAGTTTCTGGTATAAATCTAGGATTTAATTCTGGGATGGATATTATCTATTCAGGAACTGTATCAGCAGCAGTTGAGGCAAATATATATAACATACCTTCAATAGCAGTATCATCTGAATGGGTAAATGGAACTGCAAATTATAAAATTGCTGCAAAATATGCTAGAAGGGTCTTGGAGGAAACCAAGGATAAGCTCTTAAGCAGAAATCTTTTATTAAATTTAAATACACCATACAACCTTGAAGATATAGATAAGGAGATTAAGCTTTGTACCATCGGAGGAGCAATTCTTGACTATTATTTTGTAGAGGAGCAGGAAAATGGTGAGCGTGTTCTAACCTTAAAGGGTAGACGCGATACAAAATTGGAGGAAGGTACTGATAGATATTATTTATCAAAAGGCTATGCTACCATAACACCATTGAGGTATGATTTAACCAATATAAATCTATTAGAAGAAGTAAGCACCTGGCTTAAATGATTGAGTATTAGTTTTTAAAATGGGTATTAAATTAGCAAATTGATAAACTAATCAAAATTATTATAAAGGAGCATTTCAATGGAAAAAAGAAAAGGCATAGTAACAATGAAGGGTAATCCAGTAACATTAGTAGGTAAGGAAATCAAGGTTGGAGATAAGGCACCAGCTTTTACGGTACTAAGAACAGATTCAAGCCCATATACATTAGAGGATGCTGGAAATAGCGTAAAAATTATAAGCATAGTTCCATCATTGGATACAGGTGTATGTGAGTTACAAACTATAAATTTTAATGAGGCCGCAGCTGAATTAGGAGATGTTTTGATTTTAACTATATCAGTGGATTTACCATTTGCTCAAAAGAGATTTTGTGGAGCACATGGAATCGATAAGGTAATCACTCTATCAGATCATAAGGATTTATCCTTTGGATTGAATTATGGCTTTGTTATGGAAGAAAGCAGATTGCTAGCAAGAGGAGTAGTTATCATAGATAAAGACAATGTAGTTAGATATGTTGAATATGTTAGTGAAGGTGGTACACATCCTAACTATGATAAGGCAATAGAAGAAGCAAAGAAGTTAGTATAATAGTGTAACTAAAAGGCGATGCAGAACATTTTATTTGCATCGCCTTATTTTTGAGAGGAGGGTTATTATGAGAAAGGCAGTAGATGTTGATTTTACAGTATATGGGGACGATATGCAGTTCGTGGAAATTCAATTGGATCCATCAGAAAGTCTAATAGCTGAAGCAGGAGCCATGATGTATATGGATGAATCCATAACCATGGACGCCATCTTTGGCGATGGTTCTGGTAGGGATGAAGGCAAAGGCCTTATGGGCAAAATGTTAGGTGCTGGTAAGAGAGTCGTTACTGGTGAAAGTTTATTTATGACTGAGTTTATGAACAGAGGGCATGAGAAAAGAAGTGTTGCCTTTGCAGGGCCATATCCAGGCAAGATAGTACCATTGGATATAGGTGATTATGGTGGAGAATTAGTATGTCAAAGGGATTCATTCCTTTGTGCAGCCAAGGGTATAAGCATTGAAATAGCCTTCCAAAAGAATATAGGAGTAGGCCTATTTGGAGGAGAAGGTTTTATAATGCAAAGACTTATAGGTGATGGATTAGCATTTTTACATGCAGGTGGTACAGTAATACAAAAGGACTTAAAACCTGGTGAGACCTTCAAGCTAGATACTGGTTGTTTGGTTGCAATGACCAATACTATAAACTATGATATTGAAATGCAAAGAAACATTAAATCAGCATTATTTGGTGGAGAGGGACTTTTTTTAGCTACACTAAGAGGACCTGGAACTATATGGATGCAATCCTTACCTTTTAGTAGATTAGCAAGTAAGATTTACTCAACAGGTTCAAGAGGAAAATCTAGTGGAAAAGGTGAAGGTAGTTTGTTAGGTGGCATTGGATTAGGAGATATATTTGGAAACGACTAGAAAATATTTGTAGGGCGTCCTTAGGGCGCCTTTCTTAAAGGTAGGTATATATGAATATAAGATTGATAACAGTAGGGAAAATTAAAGAAAAATACATACAAGAAGGAATAAAGGAGTATTCAAAAAGACTTTCAAGATATTGTAGCTTAGAAATCATAGAAATTGATGATGAAAAGGCTCCTGAAAATCTCTCAGACAAGGAAATGGAAATAGTAAAAGACAAGGAAGGCCTTAAGATAGAGCAAAAAATCTTAAAAAACTCCTATGTAGTATCCCTGCTTATAGAGGGGAAACAACTATCTTCAGAGGCTT
>CAYZZR010000201.1:0-2979 GCA_964482775.1 uncultured Tissierella sp.
TTATTACTGCACTGATGGAGAGAAATCCTATATAAAAATATGTTTTCTTATTTACTTCCATCTTTCATACTCTCCTTTTATATGTATATGCCAGCTAATTTAATTACTAATATTCTACTAGATTAATGACCAATTTGCTCCAGCTGCTAAAACTAATGCTAGAATGCTTGTTAAAATCATAGTAATTTTTTTCATCGAATATAGCCCCCTTTTGGAAGTACTCTGCTGTTCGCTAGTGCAGCATGCTATATTCGCTTCGCTTAGAAAATGTACTAATTAGCCGGCATTGATACCATGGTTACTTTGTAATAAATCGGTTTACTGCATCTAAAGTAGCCTTTACAACTGCTACCTCATAGTCATTTTTAATCAAGCAAGAGCCACAAAGCCTTTGCTCAATCCCATTTATTAGACCCATTACTACAACTAAAATTGCTTTATCGTTTGAAACAGGGATTGTCCTAATATCCTCCAAAGTAAAGGTATCATTGAAGCTACAGGCTTCCTCTACTGTCTTTAGAGTTACATCAACAAGCATTCTTTCTATATTTCTACTGGTACTTATACCTATAATTGAGTTTTCATAGATTTCATCGTTATTGGATACAGCTACTTTGATTGTTGTTTTGTTGCCTTTACTTTCATGGGAAACCCCCTCAAATCTAAGGCGAACTTCTCCTCTTTTTATACTATTATCATTGATTTGCGCTATACTAATCTTCTTATAATCGACGGGTATATTATAGGTTGCTATAAGCACTGATTGAACATCACGTGCAACTTGCTTGGCACCTCTAGTATTATTGGAGACAATATGTATTTCATCAATTATATCGTTTTCACCTAATACAATCTTGCTTGATAAAACAGATTCAATTTGCTCTAAATTATTTTCTATTATCTCTAATTCCATAATATCCCCCTAATATACCATATTTCAAAATCGCTCATAATAAGATATTATCACTATTTCCCATGTCTTTCAATACAAAATAATGTCGAAATATGGTACTATTTTTTATATTCGTTCAAATGTCGAAATATTTACACATTTAAACCATGATAACTTCATACAGCATCTTGATGGCTACTCCCATAGACATGACTATAAAGATAGGCCTAATAATCTTTGCGCCATTTTTTATAGCCAATTTAGCACCAAGTGACGCTCCAAATACCATAAATATAGCCATAGGAATCCCCATGATAAAATTTATTTTGCCGTTTATTGCAAATAAAATTAGAGAAGCAATGTTGCTAAAGAAATTCATAGCCTTAGCATTACCACTAGCTCTCACAAAGTCAAATCCATATAACTTTATCAATCCAAAAACTATAAAAGAACCAGTTCCTGGCCCAAAAAATCCATCATAAAAGCCCATCAAAAATGCAAATGCTGCCCCAATTCCTAGTGTTCTCTTAGTTGTCCCCTTGAAGTTGTCCTCTAGACCAACTGACTTTGAGAAAAAGCTATATACAGCTACAGCCATTAACAACACTAAAATTATAGGCTTTAATATTGCAGAGTCAACCAATAATACTACATAAACTCCTACTACCCCTCCTAAAAAGCTAAAGGGCAATAAGACCTTCAAAATATCCTTGTCAGTTTTTCCTGATTTTGCATATCTAAAAGTACTTGTTAAAGACCCACATGTTGACGAGAACTTGTTGGTCCCTAAGGTAAAGTGAGTTGGAAATCCAATCATAAAGTATGCAGGAACGCTGATGAGTCCTCCGCCCCCTGCTATTGCATCAATAAATGCTGATATAAATCCTGCAAAGCAAAGAAAAATTACCTTGTAAATAATATCTACTTCTTCTAACATTTGCTGCCTCCCTATTTATGTATTAAATTTAATATTACTAGATAAGACTTGAAAAAGCAATAATACTAAAGGGTTCTTTTAACTTTACTTTAGTTCTTATTGCTTTGTATTATAAATCATCTTCAAAAGAAGCCTATGTGGATTTCCTTTTAAATATGGTATATGGTGTTATGACTTCTCTTCCTCTTGTACCTTTTTCTATGGCATCAACTAGGAGCCTTATAGCTTCACTTCCTAGACTAGCAGCATTTACATCAACTGATGTAATAGGCGTGTTTGAAAAACGTGCCAATATACTGTTGTTAAAGCTTGCCACTGCTATGTTTTCTGGAATTTTTACACCTTGTTGTTCAAATGCCCTTACAGCACCAAAAGCTACCAAGTCATCGGTGATCACTACTGCATCAGGTGGACTATCTAGATTAGAAATGATTTCTCCATATTTGCTGCCTGTCTTTTCGTCAAAACTTCCTGTAAATAGCAAATCCTTGTGGAAGGACAAACCACTTTCAAATAGAGCCTTCTTATATCCATCAACTCTTTTTTGAGTCATTGTCAGTTGCTCGTCACCTGCAATCATAGCAATTTTCTTCTTACCTAATTCACTTAAAAGAGTGGTAAGCTCATATGCTGCCATGAAATTATCATTGTCTACATGGTTTACCTTATCCTGATGTGTATTTGGCGTACCTATCAAGGAAAAGGGAAAGTCTATTGAGAGTAGGTATTCTATATTCTTATCATTAAGTTTACTGCTCATTAGAATAATTCCATCTACTTTGGATCCTCTTATGAAATTTTCTATAACTTTGAGCTCCTCATGTCTTTCCAAATTGGTAGATAGCAACAAATCATAATTAGCCTTTGCCGCTCCTTTTGTAATGCCTCTTAAAGCTTCAGGAAAGAAAGGGTTTAGAAATACATCCTCTGAGGTAGTTGGTAATATAACTCCTATAGTTCCAGTTCTTCTGCTAGCCAAGGAGCGTGCAATTGCATTTGGATAATATCCCAAATCCTTCATACACTCTAATACTCTTTCACTTGTTGCTTTGCTAATTCTAGGACTTTGAGAAATAACACGAGAAACTGTAGAAGGAGATACTCCAGCTTTTTCTGCTACATCTTTTATTGTTATTGAATTTTTTTTAAT
>CAYZZR010000202.1:0-2931 GCA_964482775.1 uncultured Tissierella sp.
TAATAATCTCAACTTCATTATCTGATAGAATTTCTATCTTTTCTCTCATATGTCCAATAATCTCATCTAACAATAGTATGACAGGAGTTCTATATTTTTCTGCTAAATTAAAAGCTCTTATAGTAATATCATAGATTTCTCTAACTGAATTTGGATATAGTGCTATTATCGAATGATCTCCATGAGTCCCCCATCTTGCTTGCATAATATCTCCTTGTGCCGGAGCTGTAGGCAAGCCAGTACTTGGACCACCTCTTTGAACATTGACTATAACACAGGGTGTCTCGGTAATAACTGCGAACCCTAAATTTTCTTGTTTTAGACTAAATCCAGGACCTGAAGTAGCTGTCATCGATTTAAGACCAGTTAATGAAGCACCAATAGTTGCAGCCATACCTGCTATTTCATCTTCCATTTGAATGAACTTTCCACCTATTTTAGGTAATTCAACTGCAGATAATTCAGCTAATTCAGTTGAAGGAGTAATCGGATATCCAGCATAGAACTTCATACCTGCCCTCAAAGCACCTTCTATACATGCTTCATTTCCTTGCATTAATTTTGTAGTCATATTATTCCTCCTCTAGCCAAATAGCATAATCTGGACACCTTAATTCACACTGACCACATTGTATACACGAGTCAATATCTTTTATATTAATTATCCCATCTACTAATTCAAGAACATTTTTAGGACAAAAAGCAACACAAATACTGCAACCTTTGCACCATTCTTTTTTTAAAGTAAGCGTTTTCTCTTTATTTACTGGCATTTTAGATCCCCCTTTTAGATCAAATTGACTATTAAATAATATCAAAATTAACTGTTAATTGCAAGAAGTCATGCATTAATAGAATAATAGCATTCCCATTAGGAATTTTCAATCAATTTGAAATACTTTTTAATAATGATAATCTTTCTACTATATATAATATTGGTGGATTGTTAATTTGATTGATAAAATCAAATTTTAAAACATTGAACTCCTTCTGATTCAATGTTTTAAAAATAAGCTCTAGATCTTCCTTCTCTTCAAAACCACCTGCATGTCCAACATATACGGTAATTACTAACAAGCCATTAATATTCATTAATTTCAAAGCTTTTTTTATACTGATAGAAGTACTATTTCTATTTGTTTTGATATCCTTATCACCATTAGGCAAATACCCCAAATTATATATTATGAAATCAAGTTTTCTATCTATATAACTATCAATGTTTGCATGACTGTCTTCAATTAAATTTACTCTACTATCTAACTTTGAATCCTTCAACTTCTCTAAAGTTATCTCCAATGCCTTTTTTTGTACATCAAAACCATATACATAACCATCACTTCCGACAGCTTTAGCTAAAGCAAGTGTATCATTCCCATTTCCTGTTGTTGAATCTAAAACAGTATGACCTTCGCTTACATTCTCTTCTATTAATTTTCTTACAATAGTACTTGTATTATTAGGAATTTTTAATTTCATTTACTCCTCCAAATGGTTAATTAAAGAGTTTTTAAGTAATCTAATTCTTCATCATTCAAATATCTCCAATTGCCTATATTAAGTCCACCTAATTCGATCTCCCCGATGGAAACTCTCTTTAATTTTTTTACTGGGTGATTAATTGCCTGACACATTTTTTTTACTTGTCTATTTCTACCCTCATGAATTTCAATTTCTAATATGGAATCTTCATCAAACTTCTTGCTAACTTTTACATTAGCAGGCGCAGTCTTTCTTCCATCTATTAAAATTCCATTTCTGATTTGCTCTAACTCTTTTTTGTTTGGAGTTCCTTCCACAATTGCTATATATTTCTTTGGAATCTTCTTACTTGGATGGGTTAATTTAAATGCCAAGTCTCCATCGTTAGATAATAGAATTAAACCTGTTGTATCAGCATCCAACCTTCCTATTGGATATATTCTTTCAGGAACACCTTCGATCAAGTCTGTAACAATTCTTCTATCCTTTTCATCCCTTAAAGTTGACACATATCCAACAGGTTTATTTAACATTATATAAACTTTCTTACTTTCTATTTTTATTGATTTATCGTCTACAATTACCTTATCCTTATCAGGATCTATAATTGTACCTAATTCAGTAATAGTAATATTATTTACCTTAACTTGACCATTTTTTATCATTTCCTCAGATTTTCTTCTTGAAGCAACACCAGATAAAGCCATATATTTTTGTAACCTCATAATAGTTCTCCTCTCCATAAATTACTCTATCATTATTCTACCTTAGTTAAGATATTTTGTAAATGAAGGGATTACTTCTGATTAAATCCGAATTTATCAATTACTCTTTGAATTATAGTCTTTTTTGCTATAGCATATTTTGCAATTAATTTGTCGCTTCTAATGAGGTTTCCGTCTAAAAAGACATCTACAGTACCTAAGTTTTGTCCTTTCTCAACAGGAGCTGTAATATTTTTATCAAGATCTATTACAAGATTTATTTTCCCCATTTCTTCTTCTGAAAGAGGATACAAAAACTCCTTTTGAGTGACTAAAGGCAATTTGTCTTTTTGACCATTTATAACTTCCACCTGTGTAATTAGTTGTTCTTCATCATAAATAGTATATAGATTATAGTTTTCAAATCCATAGTCCATAAGTTTATAATTATCATTAAACCAATCACTTGCCTTTAATGAAACTGCTATAAGTCTCATATTCTCTCTAGTTGCACTTGAAACAAGACATCTTCCAGAAGCTAAAGTATATCCAATTTTCACTCCATCTCCGCCTTCATATTCCCAAAGTGTCTTGTTCTTATTTACGAAATAATTAAAACCTTCTCTTTCACCCTTATAGGTCTTGGATTTAGATATCTTTTCAAATTCAGGATTATTAAATGCTCGTCTTGTTATCAAAGCAAGATCGTAGGCAGTTGTAAAATGATTTTTATCACTTAATCCAT
>CAYZZR010000203.1:0-2896 GCA_964482775.1 uncultured Tissierella sp.
AGTAGAGAATATGGACCCTTCTCCTTCTGCTACTAAATGTAGGTTCTGCCTTGTTCCAAAGACCCTTAGACCTCCTTGCTCTGCCATGTTTTTTATAATTTCACTGATTTCATTATTTTCATAAAACTGACTAGCTAAAACATCATTAGCAGGAAGGACTCTATTACTTAATAAATAAAAAAATAATTCACTGGCTTTTCTTATATCCTCATTTGTATAGCTCATGATTTCACTCCTCGATATATATTGTATATGGGGAAATAAATAATTCGTTCCAATTAAACTTTTCTTCAGTATCTTCTATTTTAGATAGTATCTTTTTGTCTTGTAAGGATTTAAAGCTAGGATTTTTTTCACAGAGTAATTTAAATAGCATAAGCCTTTCATCTTCTCCAGTAAATTCAAAATCTAAGATAGTATCAGATATTACGAACATCATAAATAAATCTATGTTTTCCTTTTGGCTTAACCACATTGCTCTTTCTAGCTCACCTTTATTGTTCAATTCTAGTATGGAAAATTTACGGTTTTCTAGAAGGGAGGTAAATACCTCTTCATATAGATTCACTAATAAGTTCCAATCAGTCTCTCTAAATTTCCAAGTTTCCTCTTCACTGCTATAGTCTTGTTTTCTCTCTTTTCTTTTAATTTTAACTATTTGCTCTGACCACGCCCATTCAAGAGGATAAATAAATTCTATATCTGGAGAAAATAAAGGAGATATTATTTTTTCAAAGTCATTTATATTCTTTAATCCATTCTTTATTATATGATTTTGCCAAATATCCTTTTTAAAGCTTTGGTTGGAAATATTCCAAAAACTTTCTGGATACTTCACTCTTATTTCCAGCTCTATTGCCAGATTTTCCATAACATGCTTTGCAAGATTATCATGCAGTACCCTAGCCCTTTCAAGGTCATCAAACATTATTTCCGCCTCTTGCTTTTTTTCTTCTGGTAGGGATTCATACCTATTTCTCCAAGAAAACATACTTTGAAATACTTTTTGCTCATCTTCAAATTGTTCCTTTATTTCTTCTTCAGTCTTTTTCCCTCTAGTACTTCTATCAAAAAATATAATTTGTGGTTCTCTTATGATATCCTGTCTATAATCTTTCTCTCTGCTGATTAAAGTTCTAACTCTAGCGATTAAATTATCAATACTGTTTCGTGCTTTTGAAAAGTTTCCTGTCTTAATTAGCTGTAAGGTGTAGAATTGTTCTAAGTCAAAGCCAAATTCCTCTAGTATTTCACGGGTAATAAAAATCATCTCTTGGCTTTCTTCAGTTAGCATGTAGACTGTAGAACCACCTTGCTCCCAGTGGCTATTTTCCCTATCCACCTTAAAGTATCTAAATAAATATTCTTCTTTTTCACCTGTATTTTCATTATATATTCTAGTATTAAAGCTATCTTGCTTAGTAGGTTCCCTATACCAAAGAGTACCATCTACAATTCTTTCTACCAGTTCCCTACTACTTTTTAAGTTCATATCATTAAGTATTTTTTCAGTTATAAATATCATATCAACACGTGTTCTATTAGGATTTTCGTTAATTTCTCTTTTGAAAACGTTTTGAATAAGCAAAAAACATATTTCATAGGCGTATTCATTTAAATCTCCCAAATCCATACCAGTTCCTAACATACGAATTGGTTGTAATTTCTTCATTCTATTGAAAAATCCTTTTTCTATGCTCATTCTTTCACCTTCAATAAATATTCATAATTTATAAGCTCTTGAGGTATTCTAAAATCATTGTCCCAAATATATTCAATTTCACAAAAATTTTTATCTATTAAATAATCTTTTATTTCTTTTAAAAAATAATTTAAGTAGACTAAGTTTTTTTCTTGTCCCCCTAGTGGATAATATCTCTTACATATTGATATCAAATGGTTATAAGCTACATATTGAAGCCTAATATTTATATTAGGATATCTTTCTCTTAGCCTATAATATATACCAAACCCTTCCGAATCTATATCTCCAAAATATAGAACTTCTACATCAGACACATTTGCAATTTCCTCTAGAAAGGAAAAGCTATTCTCTATTTTCTTGCCCTCACCATATATAAGAATATCTGGCTCAAAGCCTAATATATCTCCTTTATTTTCGGCTATTCTTTTATATGTAAAAAAGGTAGAATGATTTTCTAAAATAATTATTTTTTTTATGTCTTGTACACCCTTGTTCCAGTAAATAAACATTTCTCCGTATTTTTTCATCTTTAAATCTTCATGGGAAAGTCTAAGCCTCTTTAGTATTCCATATTTCCCTTTAGTAGTTTCTTTTCTTTCTTTAAGAAACTTCTCGTCATAAAAAAGTTCTAAGGATCGCTCTTCTATACTAGCCCATTCTCTTTGATCTCTAGATTTTAAAAAATTATATATGTTTTCAATATATTCCCATTCCAAGTCTGTCTGATATGTTGGATAATTTTTATAATAAGAAAAATCTAAAAGATCCGAAAACTGAAGTATTCTTGATTTGTTCCATTTACTTATATCTTTATTTGATATAATTTGCCATCTAGTTTTTAATGGGGGATTTATTCTATTATAGCTAGAAGATTCTATTTCTTTTATATAATGTTCTTTCTTAAGTAATAAGATTTCATCATGAAACTTTAAATAACCTCCACTTGAATTATAAAAATTATAACCTTTAAAACTATCAATAACGTATTTTTCTAAGGTATCCAAATCAAATCTTTTTTTATTATTTTCTTCATAATTTGACAAGAATTTTTTGATTATTTTTTCCATAAAATCACCCTTATTAATAATAATTATCCACATCTAATTAGGTATATTATACCATATCATATCAACTAATTTAAGCTTCGAGGAAACTGCTTGCAGTTTCTACACACTGCTGCAACGAGGTGGG
>CAYZZR010000204.1:0-2833 GCA_964482775.1 uncultured Tissierella sp.
CCGACCGCTTGTAGAAGCGGGGGATATTTCACCTTCCTCTACTCTATGATTTAGAAAACATCAATGGTATAATTATAAATGATACTATTAAGGACTCTGGGAGGATATGGTGAAAAATATTAAAATAATCGTTGAATATGATGGAAGTAGATACCTAGGATGGCAAAGGCTTGGAGATTCTGATAAAACCATTCAAGGAAAGTTAGAAGCTGTAATTACTGAAATGACAAATACTCCTACTGAAATAATCGGCTCTGGAAGAACAGATGCGGGAGCTCATGCTAAAGGGCAGGTAGCAAATTTTAGAACTGATACACAAATGAATTTAGATGAAATTCATAGGTATATAAATCATTATCTTCCAAATGATATTGTAGTAAAAAAAATTGAAGAAGTAGATGAGAGATTCCATTCTAGATATAATGTAAAAGGTAAAAAGTATGTCTATTACATATGGAATCATTGGATACCATCTGCTTTTGATAGAAAATATAGTTATCATTATCCTGAAAAACTAGATATTGAATTAATGAAAAATGCAACAAAAAAGCTAGAAGGAAGTCATGATTTTATAAACTTTTCATCTTTGAAAAAATCTAAGAAATCAACAGTCCGTACAATCGAAGAAATCTCCATTGATCAAGAAGGAAATATGCTAAAGTTCTCGTTTGTAGGGGATGGCTTTCTCTATAATATGATTAGAATTATTATGGGTACGTTATTGGAAATCGGCTCAGGAAATAAGCCTGTTTCATATATAGATGAAATATTTGAAAGTAATACTAGAGAAATTGCTGGAGTTACTATTCCAGCCCAAGGTCTATTTCTAGAAGAAGTGTATTATTAGTAGAAAACCCACTGCTTAGTGGGTTTTTGCTTTCAATCTAAAAGTCATAATGACTTGCTACTTCCTTTAACATATCCATAATTGGCAAATCATAAGGGCATCTAGCTTCACATTGGCCACATTGAATACAATCCTTTGCCTTTATGTTCATGGTTTCAAATCTTGATAGTGCCCAATCTTTGAGATTGTATCTTGTGAAGTAGCTATCAAACATAAAATTATTTGGGATATCTATCCCTATACTACAAGGAGCACAGTATCCGCATCTACGACAAAATTGTGTACCTAAAGAACTTGCCTCTTCTTCTAACTTTCTTCTTTCCTCTGGAGTAAAATCTCTTCTATCTATGGCTGGTCTTGCATTTTCAACTACTTGTTCAACAGAATCCATACCTGGTATAACCACTGAAATATTTGGATTTTCTAAAATAAATCTAATAGCTAATTCTCCATTTGTTAGAGCTCCTCCAGCTAAAGGCTTCATTACTATAACACCAATATTGTTTTTCTTGGCCTTGATAAATAATTCCTCAGCCTGTCTTTCAATAGCATTATAGGGATACTGTATAGTGGAAAACTCCCCTGATTCAATAGCTGCATCTAGAACATCTAATCCATGACTTGAGATACCAATTTCTTTTATAAGTCCTTTGGTTTTTAGTTCCTTTAAGGCTCTAAATGCACCTTCTTCACTCATGACAAGCTTAAAATCCTCCATGGTTTTTACATTGTGAAGCTGATAAAGGTCAATATAATCCGTCTTTAAATTTCCTAAACTTATATTTACCTCCTCCAACATTCCAGCATAAGATCTGACCATGCTTTTACTTGCTATATAAAATTTTTCTCTCCCAACTATCTCAAGAGCTTGCCCAAGTATCTCCTCACTAACTGTATATCCTCTAGCTGTATCAATAAAGTTCATCCCTTGATTTAATGCTTCATTAACAATATCTAGTGCAGTAGTGTTATCAACTCTTTGTATAGGTATCCCCCCAAGACCCACTACAGAAACCTCAAAGTCTGTCCTTCCTAGAGATCTTTTCTCCATTATCAAATCCTCCTCTAATTTACAACATTTATTGGTTGATTCATTAAATATGATTTCACATTTTCAATTGCAATAGCCATAAGTCTATTTCTAGCTTCCTTGCTAGCCCATGCCATATGTGGAGTTATATAGGTGTTCTTTGAAAATAGCAATGGATTGTCACTATTTATGGGTTCCCTAGATACAACATCTAGACCAGCAGCTTTTATCTTCCCTGAGTTCAGTGCATCTGCTAAGTCATGTTCATTTACAAGTCCACCTCTAGAGGTATTTATGATGACCGCACCATCCTTCATCTTTTTGATATTATCTTTGTTTATTATTTCCTTTGTTTCTGGAGTCAAGGGGCAATGAAGACTGATAATATCCGACTTTGCTAACAATAAATCCAATGATATGTTGACTTCATCATTTTTATTCGAGCTAGATGTCAATATATTCATTCCAAAGGCAGCTGCTATATCTCCTACTGCTTTCCCTATCCTTCCATATCCGATTATACCAAGGGTCTTTCCATAAAGTTCCGTCAATTCTGTTTTCCAATATGACCATTCATTATTAGCCCATTCATCACTCTTAACACTATCTGAGTGTATTGACACATTTGAGAAGATATTTAGAATATGTGAAAATGTATGCTGAGCTACTGAGTATGTTCCATAAGCAGGTATATTTGTAACAATTATTCCCTTGTCCTTGCAATAACTTATATCAACTACATCATAGCCTGTTGCTAGAACGCCTATATATTTTACCTTGCTACCACAAAGCTCATCCTTACCTAGATGTATTTTATTTACCAATACAATGTCAGCATCTTGTATTCTTTCAATAGCTTCCTCTGGAGTAGACCTATCATATATGACCACTTTTCCTAAAGCTTTTAGCCCGTCCCAACTTAAATCCCCCGGATTTAAGGAATAACCATCTATAAC
>CAYZZR010000205.1:0-791 GCA_964482775.1 uncultured Tissierella sp.
CCAATTTTTTGTTATATCTGAAATCGGTTGTCGCTCGGCGCGGAAAAGAAAAACGAACTTCGTATTTTTTAACTTTACCAATTAAGTCTTCATTTAAAGCTAAATCTTGGAAAGCTTTTAAGTCAACATCATTGAATTCCATTCCAGCTGCTTTTAAATCTTCAGTAGCTTTTAATTCGTTTTCTTGTTGAATTGCTCCAACATCTTTACCTGCATCTATTGCTGCTTGACGAATTATTTCTTGATCTTCTTCTGGTAATCCTGCTAAGAAATCAGGGTTAGTTGTAATAGCTGCAAATCCAAACATATGGTAAGTTTGTGATAGATACTTTTGAACTTCTTCAATCTTATAGTCTCTGATTGTTACTATAGTATTTTCATGTCCATCTACTGTTCCTTGTTGTAGAGCTGTAAATACTTCACCCCAAGCCATTGACTGTGGACTTGAACCAAATGCTGCAAATGTGTCAATATAGATAGCACTTTCAGCTACTCTTAACTTTAGTCCCTTTAAATCAGCAGGAGTATTTAAAGGTCCCTTGTTGTTTGTTGTATGTCTAAATCCTCTAGGCATAAATGATAAAGTTGTAATTCCTACTGGGTCTGACAGAGCATAGAAATCCTTTGCTGCATCTGATTCTAAGAATTTGAAAACTTCATCCCAATTATTGAATAAATAAGGTAAATCCTGAACTTCCATTTCAGGTACAAACATTCCCATATCTGATGCAGTTAAGATGTTGAATTCAACGTTTCCAATATTGCATCGACTGTGGCCGGAATGTGCTTCA
>CAYZZR010000205.1:801-2818 GCA_964482775.1 uncultured Tissierella sp.
ACCAAGGGATCCACCATTATAAATATCTACTTCATATCTTCCATCAGTTCTTTCTTCAATATACTTTTTAAAAGTAGTTGCTAAATCGTCATACGCTGTTCCTGCTGGTGCTTGATGTCCTAGTTTAAGTACTTTAGCTTCTGCTGCAGGTGCACCGGAACCGTTTGCAGCTGGTGCAGCAGGTGTAGAACTTCCTCCGCCTCCACTACAAGCTGTTACAAAAAGTGATAATGCCAAAATCAAACTTACTAATAATAGACTACGTTTTTTCATTACATTCTCCCCTTTAATTTTATTTAATGCTACATTACTTGACAAATTCCTAATTCCTAGCTTCTAAATTATGTCGAGCATGCACCTCCTTAATATATTTGTTCAGCATTGTCGAACTGCATTCTTGCTATTTGTTAAAAGAAATGGGCTAGCGCCCTTAAGCTTTATAACCTAATTTATGTGAAATTTCCATTGCAGCCTCTTTTACAACCTTTATTGCCTCTTCAATCTTGTCATCTGTCATTCTAATAGTAGGTCCTGAAACGCTAATCCCATACTTAACTTTACCTGAATAATCGAATATTGGAGCTGCTACACAGGTAAGGCCATTGTTGTTTTCTTCATCATCAAAAGAATAACCTTTTTCTCTAATTTTTGCTAAATCCTCTAAAAGCTCGTTTCTATTTGTAATTGTTTTTGGTGTAATAGCTTCTAATTTTTCTGGTAGCTTATTTAATATTCTTTCTTCATCTAAATATGCCAACATTGCTTTTCCCACACCAGTACAATATGCTGGATTTCTAGCACCTATAGTAGTGTATATTCTCATAGATTGACTGGACTCTACCTTATCTATGTAAACTATCTCCATATCATCTAATGTTCCAATATGCACTGTTTCATTTAACCTTTTGCTAACATCGGCTATTATAGGAGAAGTTATAGCTCTAATATCCAAGGACTTAGAAACTATATCACCTAACTCAATTAAGTATAATCCTAGCCTATATTTCTGTGTTTCTTCATCCTGATCTATGAGACCATGATATTTTAATGTGGTTATAATTCCATGTACAGTACTTTTATTTAAATCAAGCTCAGCAGATATATCCGATAACTTCAATTCCTTCCTTTTTTCAGAAAAGCACTTCAATATGGCTACTGCTCTATCAATAGATTGAACTCTTCCTTTACTATCCATTTTATCAATCCTATTCTCTTTAACTTTTATGTATTTATTTTATGATTCGATAATACCATATCGTGTTCTAAATGTAAACGTTTTTTTGAAAATATTTCAAATTATTTTTCGCAATACTGAATGAAGTTCGTAAATATCACATAAACTAAGAGTTTTAATTTTGGTATAAACGTAAAAAAGGATTAAAGGTTTTTCTCCTTTAATCCTTTGCTCTTTTTTAAAGAAAGTTTATTATAACTGGTACTAATACTGACCCTAACATTATAATAGCTAAAACTAATGTAATTACTCTTACTTTTTTACTATTCATATTGACCCTCCTATGAACCCTATGCTAATTCCAATGCAATCTCCATCATCCTAGTAAAGCTCTTTTCTCTTTCTTCTGCCGTTGTTTCTTCCTTGTTTACTATGGAATCCGAAACTGTAAGTATGCAAAGTGCATTCACTCCAGCTGCTGCTGCATTACAATATAAAGCATATGCTTCCATTTCTATTGCAAGAACATTCATGCTTGCCCATCTTTGTGATTCAGTTGTATCTGCGGAATAGAAGGTATCACTAGATAAAATATTTCCTACTGTAGTGTGAGTTCCCTTTTCATCTGCTACTTTTTTAGCCTTGGATAATAAATCCCATGAAGCAATTGCAGAATATGTTCCTGGAAGGTTGTATTGGTGAGCAAAGTTTGAGTTTGTACTAGCCCCCATACCCAAGATAACATCATATAATTTTAGATCCTTTTGGATAGCACCACATGATCCTACTCTTATAAGATTTTTAACTCCGTAGAAATGTATAAGCTCATAAGAATAAATACCA
>CAYZZR010000206.1:0-1589 GCA_964482775.1 uncultured Tissierella sp.
AGCCCTATTGACGATATTTACCTACTATAATATAAATGGGCATATAAAATCCATCACAAGTCAAGAGTTCTTCACCTATCATTTAGTGGATATAAAAAACAGTATCTCCCTTGATGAAGAATCAGCTGAAGCTGCAGGGTCTATAAAAGATATAGATAAATATATAGATGACCTAAAGCAAAGAGCAAGGATTAAAGAAGGCAAGCTAACAGGCATAGGTAAGGACAAAAACCTAATAGTGCTACAAGTAGAAGCCTTACAAAACTTTGTCATAGACCTAGAATACAATGGACAAGAAGTTACACCAAATATAAACAAGCTTGTTCATGATAGCTCAAGCGTCTATTATGACAACTACTATCAGCTATTAGGTCGTGGCAATACCTCTGATGCAGAATTTGTATCCCAAAACTCCCTTCATCCTTCAATGGAGGAACCAACCTATATGCAATATGCAGACAATAGCTTCTGTGGATTGCCATGGCTTCTAAGGGATAATGGCTATACAGCTTGGGTGTTTCATGGCTATGAAAAGAACTACTGGAATAGAGATGCTGCCTATGTAAACCAAGGCTTCCAAAGATTTATCTCTCAAGAGGACTTCCAATTTGAAGATACCATAGGCTTTGGAATAAAGGACGAGGACTTCTTTGACCAATCCTTGCAATATATAAAAGACTTAGACAAAATTGATGACAATCCATTCTATGCATTTATGATAACACTATCAAGCCATACCCCTTTCGAAATGCCAGAGGAATATAATGCATTAGACATAAAAGCTGAACACGAAAACACAATGCTAGGACACTATCTGCAATCCATACATTATACAGATAAACAAATAGGAAAATTCATAGATGATTTAAAAAGACAAGGTCTATATGATGATACAGTCATTGCCATGTATGGTGATCACTTTGCCCTATTATCCGTACAGGATGAACACCAAAAGATAATGACAGACTTCCTAGGAGAGAACTATGACTTTGACGACATGATGAATGTACCGCTACTAATCCATGTACCAGGTCAAGAGATACAAGAAACCATATCCACCACAGGAAGCCAACTAGACTTCTACCCAACTATAGCCAATATAATGGGTTATGACAACACGAAAGGTTTAGTATTTGGCAGAGACCTAACCAACTATAAAGAAAAAAACTACGTCTACCCGCAGCTCTACATGCTAAAGGGATCAGTAATAGATGACAAGTCAGTATTCGCCATGTCAAAGGACGGCATATATGAACACAGCAGAGCCTATGATATAGAAACAAACGAACCGCTAGAGTTAGAAAACTTCAAAGAACAACATGAAAGTGCGATACAAGAAATAGATATGTCAAATTATTTGTTAAAAAATGATTTGATAAATCATTTTTTAACAGTTAACAACTAACAGTGAACAGTGAACAATAAAAAGAATAAGGAAGTGTATTTGTGGAAGATAGTATTTTGATAATAAAGAGTAAGGCGTTTGCTATTAGAATTATAAATCTTTATAAACATTTATGTAGTAATAAGAAGGAATATACTTTATCTAAACAGGTACTCAGAAGTGGGACAAGCATAGGTGCTAATAT
>CAYZZR010000206.1:1599-2737 GCA_964482775.1 uncultured Tissierella sp.
ACTTTATCTCCAAGCTAAGTATAGCACTAAAAGAAGCAAGCGAGACACATTACTGGTTGGAGTTACTTAATGAAACTGGATTTATTAATGATACAGAAAGTGATAGCTTAAAAAAGGACTGCAAAGAAATATTAAAAATGCTACAAGCCTCAATAATAACAGCAAAAAGAAACAAAGAACAATAAATTTTAAGATTTTCACTGTTTACTATTCACTGTTAGTTTTTCACTGTATTTTCCGTTGTTCACTATTCACTGTTAGTTGTTAACTGCCTTTTCCGTTGTTCACTGTTCACTATTCACTGTTCACTGTGTTACAAGTTTATTTCAATTTGAAATAAACTTGTAACACAACTGTAATGGTAATTCACAAACTCATAGTATATAATAACAGTATAAAGAATTTGTTGTAGGGGTTTCTCCTATATTACAAATTCATTACATTAGCATCTAAAGCTTGAATTGAGAGCTAAAGAATGCTATAATCTAGAATAGAATGTTGGTGGTAACAGTAATTACCACCTAATTATTCACATTAGTCAGATTGTTTTAGAAGGGGTTACACTCTGACAAAAAGTTTTCCAAATCTCTTCAGAAAAAATTATATACATTATAAGGAGGTTTTTTTAGATGAAGAAAGTATTATCATTAGTACTTGCTTTAGCAATGGTACTAGGTAGCTTCAGCTTCGTATCAGCTGCACCAATGAGTGATGTAGCAGGTACAGTATATGAAGAAGCAGTTGCTAGATTATCTTTATTAGATATTCTAACAGGTTACCCAGATGGCTCATTTAAGCCAGAAAACACAATAACAAGAGCAGAATTTGCAGCGGTAGCTATTAGAGCTAAAGGCTTAGCAGATGCAGCTAATGCTTCAAAAGGATTAGCAACAGGATTTACTGATGTTTATGCAGGACATTGGGCATCAGGATATATTGCAACAGCTGGTAAATTAGGCGTAATTAACGGAATAGGCAATGGACTATTTGCTCCAGAAGCTCCAGTTAAATACGAAGAAGCTGTAACTATGATAGTTAGAGCATTAGGATATGAAGCATCAGCTCAAACAAAGGGCGGATATCCATATGGTTACCTAATCGTAGCTAACGAAATCGGTCTTCTTGACGAAGTAAAAGG
>CAYZZR010000207.1:0-2715 GCA_964482775.1 uncultured Tissierella sp.
GATGTTGATGAAAAGATATTCAGCTATGAGTGTTTGGATGTCTTTGTTTTGCGGGTCTATTTTCCTGGTAAACAAATAGCTATTCAAACTCGAAGGACAAAGCAAATCCAGGTTTGAATTTACCTTGTTCGCCCGTAAGAACTAAGCAGGTGTGATTGTGGCATTGAAAATCATCCATCACATTTGCTACTACCGCTATAAACCACTTCAAGAGATACTGTCGCCATTTCTCGGGATTACGAACGGTTACGCATTCCGCCAAATGGACAATTTCCGAAGGTTGGTTTTCATCCCATTCCGGCAGCGAATGAAAATATTCTTGCACGAGATTTATTTTGGGACAAAAATCGCTCTCCAAAATGGCTCGAATATTTTCGGAAGAAGTGGTAATCCCTTGCGAAGCATCCAACAAACGTCGCATCGAGTTGATGTCGAATTTAGTGAGTGGAGAATATATTTCGTTAGTTGCCGACGGACGAAATTCCGTTCGGCTTTTTACCCTATTAAAACGAAAATGGTATTTATCACGTAAATAGGATTCGATGCGTTCGTTCTTGGATTGTTTGACCGAATTTGACTCTTTGCTATGAGCATTGTTCTTTTTCATCGCCCTTTGTTATTCCTCATTAAATAGGCATTGGCTTCCATTTCGATTTGCTCTCGGGTTTTTACGGGATTCTGTCTGAGCCAATTTTCCAATTCTTCCCGTTCGAAATAAACCATTTTTCCGCTCGGTTTGTAATGAGGAATGGCACAAGCAGATGTTAGTTTATAGAGATAACTTTTTGAAAAGTTGAGAAATGCACAGGCTTCCTCGAAACTTAGAATCTTTTTTGATTGGTATAGATTCTTTTCTAATTGTTGGATACGTTGTTCCAATGTTGATAATTTTTCCATTTGTTTTTTGCTTTAATAAGTAAAATACAAATGGGTTCGCGAACCCTTGTTTTGTTATAACGAGGGCAAAACTATAGAATGAAAAGAGGGTGTGTAATTGACAATGGTTGAGTTATCAATCCATTCTCAATGTTTTTTCAGTTTTTTGAGGTAATTGTCTATGATTTCCGAACCTTTCGGAGATGATTCTTTGATTTCAAGGTTTGCGGAAGATAAATCGGTTTGCGTCAATGGTGTCCCTTTTCTCGATGAAAGAAACATGCGATTCTTGTCGATGACCGACTGCCAATTGCGGGTAATCAGACTTCGGTCGTCCAATGCAGAAAAGAAATAAACCAACAAACGATTGTTGCGTGTTTTTAATGGTTTAGAAAGGGTACAGGAAATAATATCGTTCAACGTTTTCTCTGAAATAACTTCGGAGAACATTTGAACTTCATTGATGCATCGTGTTAATAATTCAATTTGAGCAGGAACAAAGTGTGTTTCAAAGTCAGTTTTTCCAATTGCGGAAACAATAATACCTTTTTCTTTTGGCAGTTTTGATTGTAGGAAGGCGATATATTCGGTGAGGTAGATTGTAGATATAATATTAGAAAAATAAGGAATTTTGTTATCATAAATTGCAACATCGTTTTTTAGCTCTTCAAAACTTAGCACGATGTTCTCGGAGCTACGGTATTTTTACTTTCATCGGACGTCAACGATTCAATGAAGGTGCTTTCCCATAACACATTTCTAAAATAGGGAAAATCACTTATAATATGAAGTATCGGATATTTTTCGTGTAATGCAACCAATTCGTAAGAAGCTTTGTAAATTTCATCTTTAATATGAATTTGTAATGTCTCATCGTCCCAGAATTCAGCTTTTAAGTCAAAAAGATCAGTTGCTTTTTAAATTGGGCAGAGGTAAAATCATTGATGAATTGTTGCAGGCGACGATAAATGGATTCCATATTTAGATTTTTAAGTATAAGTGCAAAAATAAAGACTATTCATTGAAAAATAAATCTAAACAGCACATTAAAAGATTAAAAATAAGTTAATCTATATTGTGTTATATAAATAAAACAGTGATGATTTTTGCACATATTTACAATAGCAGTATGTACATTTTATGTACATATAAAAAAATCAGTTGAGAGTTACTCTCAACTGATTTTTTTCAAGTAGCGAGACCGGGGCATGATCCCGGGACCTCATGATTATGAATCATTGCAACTACTTTTTTATGGCTTTCGTTAATTTGTAAAAGCATTGATAAACAGTAATATAATGAAAAATTATTTTCGTTTTATTTGTTTAATTTGTATTGTTTTGCTATTTTTGTTTACCCAATGTTTACCCACTTATAAAAAGTATATACAAAATGGCTACAATTTATAGTTATTCCAACAGGGATGTTACAGTAAATTTGACTCGTAAAGTCAGAAATATAAATGATGAGGTTGCACCTATTTTTTGGAGAATCACTTATAACCGAAAACACAAATTCCTTAAAACAGGTTTTTCATTCACATTAAACGAATGGGATGATTTTTTGAATAGAAATCTCTTAAAACACAAAGACACAAAAAATACGTTAGACAAATACTTCGATAATGTTTTAAAAAAAGCTATTAATACACTTGTAGAGAATGGAAACTTCTCTTTTGAGAGTTTATCAATGGCGTTAAACAAAGGTGATCTAAAGAGCGTAAACGATGCTTTTAAGGCAAAGATAAAAGAGATGGAGAAGAAACACGCAGTAGGGGGAGCAGACGTATATAAAGGAACATATAAGGCGATATTAGCTTTTAAAAATTACAAGAAACTT
>CAYZZR010000208.1:0-2627 GCA_964482775.1 uncultured Tissierella sp.
AAAAGGTTATTTCTATAATTTTAATAGGAATTTTGATGATGGGAATTTTTAGTGCATGTGAAAAACAACCTGAATATACGAAGCATGATGATAGTTTTTTTGATTCATTTGATACAATAACACAAATAGTTGGTTATACAGAAACAGAGGAAGAATTTAAAGGCTATGTAGATACAATACACGCTAGAATGTTTGAACTCCACAAGCTTTTTGATAAATATAATAGCTATGAGGGAATAAATAATATTAAAACCATCAATGATAATGCAGGAATTCAACCTATAAAGGTTGAAAAAGAATTGTTGGATATGATTATTTTCTCTAAGGAAATGTATGAAAAACATGGAGTAACGAATATTGCTATGGGTTCAGTGCTAAAGATATGGTCTGTCTACAGAGAAGAAGCAGAGGCAAATCCTGAAAATGCAAAGATTCCACCAATTGAGGAATTAAGGGCTGCTAAAGAACATACTGATATAGAAAAGCTAATAATCGATGAAGAAAATAGTACCATATATTTGGAGGATCCATTGATGAGTCTAGATGTAGGGGCTATTGCTAAAGGATATGCTACTGAGTTAATTGCTCAAGAAATTGAGGCTGCTGGATTTACTTCAGGAATCATCAGTGCTGGAGGAAATGTTCGAACAATTGGCAAACCACTTGACGGAATTAGAGAGAGATGGGGTATAGGTATACAAAACCCTAATAAATTTATTGATAACTCAGTAGACAATGTTTTAGAAACTGTATTTATCAACGATGCTTCGGTTGTTAGTAGTGGTGATTACCAAAGATATTATATGCTAGGAGATATGGTTGTTCATCACTTAATTGATCCAAGTACTTTAATGCCAGGTGACTATTATAGAGCTATATCAGTAGTTACTCCAGATTCTGGTGAAGCTGATTTTTATTCTACGACCAGCTTTTTATTGCCATATGAAGACAGTAGAGCCCTTATAGAATCCCTAGATGGGGTTGAGGCTTTATGGGTCTTTAAAGATGGGACAATTGAAGCAACAGAAGGAATGGAAAAAATAATGAAAAGTCATGGAGCTACAGGTGCAAAAGTAGAATAATATTTTTTCTATGGAATAATAGTAGATAGAAATAAAAGTTGGAGGAAATCTATGATAAAGAACAATATATTTGCGCTTTTATTTCATATATCAATGATCCTACTCTCTACTATATATTTAATTATAATTACAAGCTTAGAAGAACATTTAGGAGACATATTGACTAGTCCTATAATAAAAGGAATATTAGTAGCATTTTGGCTAGGTATATATATAAAATATGGTTCAAGTATTAAGCTTAAGCATAAGAGGAAGTATGATTTTTACTCAGGATTATTCATATTGATAGTAGGATTTATCATGTGGATATATACCGATATAAATGGTACAGCATTCAATATTTTTATGAACCCTATATACCAAGTTAGTATTTTACTAAATATAGAATTCAATCAAATTGAAGGATTAATATCAATCTTTATGCCCACAATTTTGATTGGTATAGGTATAAAATATAAAAGACTTAAGTATGGGATGAAAAAACAGAAAGCACAATAAAATACACATTGCTTAAAAAGAGTATATATATAGGGAAACTATATTTATACTCTTTTGCTTTTTATATAAGATAATAGATCACAAACATCTATTTTTAAAATGATATTCTAACATAGAAAATAGAAAAATTGACGTTTTTTAGAAATAAATATTTTAAAATAAATAAATAAAGGATTAACCTTGACTAAATGAACATATAATCTTATAATAGAATTGAGCAAACGATTGCATTAAAATGTAATGGTAATGTATCTAAACAAATTTAAGGAGGGGGATTTATGAAAAAGAGTAAGATGAAAGCATTAGTTTTCATAACTATTCTAGCAATGCTTTTAGGAACATTAGCAGCTTGTGCACCAGCAAAAGAGGAACCGGCTGCACCGGCGGAAACACCTGCACCAGCAGAAACTCCAGCACCAGCGGAAACTGATGCTAACAAGGTAGATGTAGGTATTGTATTACCAACAAAGGATGAACCAAGATGGGTACAAGACGAAACTAGATTTACAGAGGCACTAAAGGATACTAAGTATTCAGTAGAAATACTTTTTAGCCAAGGATCATCAGCTAATGAAAAACAAAATGTAGAATCACTTATCACGAAAGGGATAGATGTTCTTATAATATGTCCTCATGATGGTGATGGCGCTGCAGCAGCTGCTGAAGCAGCAAAGGCAGAAGGTATTACTGTTATTTCCTATGATAGACTTATAACAGGTACAGATGCAGTAGACTACTATGTAACATTTGACAGTGTAGCAGTAGGTGAAGCACAAGGTCAATATTTAGTAGATAATGCAAGTGGTACTGGAAATCCATTATACCTATATGCAGGAGCAGCATCTGACAACAATGCATTCTTATTCTTTGAAGGAGCTTGGAATGTATTACAACCTAAGATAGCTGACGGTACATTTGTAATCAAGAACTCTTCTGAAGCAGTTGCTTTACAAGATAAAGCTACTTTGACAAGAGATGAAATGGGTAAAATCATTGGTCAAGTTACAACTAACTGGGATTTCAACGAAGCTAAAAACAAGGCAGAAG
>CAYZZR010000209.1:0-2585 GCA_964482775.1 uncultured Tissierella sp.
CCCTTATCGCTTCTTTTCTTCTATGTATAGGTATAAACATTATTATATCTATATGGGATATTTCTAAAGCATTCATGGTCTTGATTAAGATTTCAGCCAGCGGTTTGTACAGGTAACTTTTTCTATTGAATTTAAAATCATGTACAATTTCCTTTATAAACCTATTGTAGCTAACAGCATATATGACCTTGTCAATATAAGTGGAGTTTATGTCCACTTCTTTATTCTTATAAACAATCTCTTCCCTGCAATCACTACAGGTAAATCCAAGTAAATATTCAGTTCGTTCCTTACATAAATAGCACATATTCCTACTTGGAAACAATAAGTTAGTAAAGCTCATACAAATCCCCTTCTAGTCCAAAAATATTTGTAGATACTCTCTTATTTTAGTGTCTAAGGAGGAATATCTTTTAGCAATTATATTATTATTAATCATCATTTGCATATATCTTTCTTGCCCCACTAAAATAACTAATTTTTTAGCACGAGTTATAGCAGTATAAAACAAATTTCTAGTCAAAAGCATGGGCGGTCCTGAAGCTATAGGCATAACTATTGCAGAAAATTCACTTCCTTGAGCTTTATGCACTGTAGTTGCATAGGCCAGTTTTAATTCATCCAATTGTGCGAAATCATATTGGACTTCCTTTTCCTCATCAAATAGCACTTTAAGTGTGCTATCCTCCTTGTCAATTTCTATAATATAGCCAAAATCTCCATTAAATACTCCCTCACCAGAATCAAGCTCTATTCCATACCTTATAATCTTCCATTCAAGCTTGTAATTGTTCTTTATCTGCATCACCTTGTCTCCAACCCTAAATATCTCTTCAGCGATTTGCTTTTCTTCCTTGCTACTAGACTTGGGGTTTAGAGCTTCTTGTATATGTTTATTCAAGGAGTTTATACCTACCTCCCCTTTTTTCATAGGTGTTAATATTTGTATGTCCTTTATAGAATCAAGACCATAAAATTTGGGAAGTCTCTCCTTAGTTAAGCCTACTATAGTTTCAACTATAGACTTTTGAGAATTTTCTCTTATAAAGAAAAAATCCTTATCCTTTTCATTCAATATTGGAAGCTGACCTTTATTTATTCTATGGGCATTGACTATAATCATGCTCTCCTCTTCTTGCCTAAAAATCTCATCTAGCATAACCACTTTAACAGCTGCAGAGTTTATTATATCCTTAAGTACATTTCCAGGTCCTACAGAAGGCAATTGATCAATATCCCCCACTAATATTACCCTAGTTCCTTCTTCTATGGCCTTGAAAAGATTATTCATCAATAAAATATCAATCATTGATGCCTCATCAATTATTATCACATCAGCTTCAATTGGACTGTCTGCGTCCTTGTTAAACTCCGAATTCTCATCCATAAAGGAAATCTCAAGTAATCTATGTAAGGTTTTAGCTTCTCTACCTGTTGTCTCTGTCATTCTCTTTGCTGCTCTACCAGTAGGTGCAGCCAATACAACCTCAAGGCTTAGCCTGTCACATAAAGAAAGAATCGCATTAATTATGGTTGTTTTTCCGGTTCCTGGGCCCCCAGTTATGATCATCATTCCATTTTCTAATGATTCCTTAATGGCTACTATCTGATTTTTACCGAATAAAATGCCATTTTCTTTTTCAATTCTAGCTATTTCTTCATCTGTATCTATATTTAAATCATCAAAATTCACCTTTGAAAGTTCTATTACCTTCCTAGCTACATTGTTTTCAGCCATAAAATAAGGAGTATAATATATATTTATACCATCATTTGAATTGACCACATAGAAGCTATTTTTCATGGCTAATTCTCTGATACCATCTTCAATAAGTTCTTCATTAACACCTAAAAGCATAGAAGCCTTAGGAATTAATTCAAGCTTTGGTACGTAGCAATGTCCATCTGCGGCAAATTCCATAATAACAAACTTTAGTCCAGCTGCAACTCTATAAGGAGACTCTACATTAACACCCATTTTATTGGCAATGTTGTCTGCAGTCTTAAATCCAATACCACTGATATCTTCAGACAAACGATATGGATTTTCACTTATGGTATTTATGGTATCCTTGCCATATCTCTTATATATTTTAATTCCATTATTTACAGATATATCAAATTGCTGTAGATATACCATAATATCCCTGATTTCTCTTTGCTCATCATATGCTTCGATGATCTTTTCTAGTTTCTTTTCACCTATTCCTTCAACTTCCTTTAATCTTTCAGGATTATATTGGATAATATCTAGGGCATCAACACCAAATCTTTCAACTATCTTTTTAGCTGTCTTAGGTCCTATATTTGGAATAAGTCCAGAGGCAAGATAATTTTCAATCCCCTTTATTGTTGAGGGTACAACTATGTTTATATTGGTAAAGCTAAATTGCTCTCCATATTTGTCATGATAGATTAGTTCCCCTTCTAGGGAATAGGTTTCATCTAAGTTAATAAAGGCTGCAAAACCCACTATAGTTATTTCTCCATCTGAAGTTATTAATTTAGCAACAGTATAACCATTGCTTTCGTTTCTAAATATGACCTCTTCTATTACTCCTTCTATAACCACCATATTCCCCCCA
>CAYZZR010000210.1:0-2539 GCA_964482775.1 uncultured Tissierella sp.
TATGTCATCGTTAAAACTAGGATCATTTGGTGGTGGACAAATATTCCAATTACCATCATTCATTTTCCAATCAAATAGATAGTATAGATTTGCATAGTGTTCATAGTTTGAGCCATTTACATCATTTGTTGCGGTAACTATTGTTGAAGGATTTGTCCAACGACTTCTTAGTATGTCCCCATCCTCTCTAATTGTTAGATTGATAGGTTTTTCAAGTGATGTTGGAATTGGTTTTTCTGCATAAACAAATGATCCTATGATCAATAGAAATATAATAATTGATAGAAATCTTTTCTTAAACATAGCAATACCTCCTTAGTTTTTTCTATTCACCCTTGAGAAAATTAATTGTAGCAGATTCACTATCAGACCAATCAAAAACAATATAATCGCCTTTTTCATTACTAGCTTGATAATTTAAGTAATCACCGGATTGTGATTCAGATGGAGTAATTATAAAACCAATATCCTTCAGTTTATTTATATAATCAAAAGCAGTGTCTTTCGTCACATATTCAACATAAACAAATTTATCCTGTGGGCTACTGCTATTTACTTGAGTAATCTTTCCTTCTAACTCTGGAATATCATTAAAGAAATCCTTTGGCCATGGAACATCATCAGTCGTATCGATATCTTCAATTGAGGAGGATTGACCTGATGAATTACTATTATAGGGATTCTCAAGGAACATAAATTGATTATCTGTATAGGAAAGACTTCCTGTACCATCACTATTGTAGGAAAATACAACCTCTGCTCCGTCTACATCCTTACCAGAATAAATGAAGTCCTCACCACTAGATGTTTCGAAGATCGACTCATATTTTAGTTCTTTAATGGAATCAACATACTTTGTTGCATCATCAATTTTCAAATTATCAAAGTAGACCATCCCAAGATTTATATCTCTTTCTTTATCGTAATCCTCCATTACCAAAGTAATATTAGCCTTTAGCTCTGGCAAATTACCCATTTTATCCTTTGGCCACTTTAGATCAACTCCCATTTTAGTTTCGCCTTTTTCAGTTTTTATTGTCGTAATATCTTTGCTAATATCTACTTCACCTCCTGTAGCATCTTCAATAATATTTTCAATAATTTTTTCTTCAATTTTCTTTTTGCATCCAGTCATCAAGATTGATAAAAGGACTAGTAGTAAAACAAAAATGATAATAGATTTACCTTTCACTTTCATTGTCAGACCCCCTTATATTTTGACTTATTTCTACTTAAAATGTTAATTATACTTTAATTATAGCAACGGTTTAGTTAATTAAAGTCAATAAAACAATCATATAATCTATATATAAGTATCTTTTTCTTCTCTTACTAATAATATTATTTGAAGTATTATATAGTTATGATTTAAGACTTTGATGGGTATATAATGAAAAACAAGTATTTATACTTTAAGAGGGGGATAGGAATGAAAAGTAGATTTGATAAATTCATAGAAAAAATACCAAATAATATACATAACAATACTAGAACTTTTATTGGTAAGAATATTGCCCTTTTTATTCCAGATGCTTATATACTTGATAAACCTATGATTAATAGTGATTATCACTTTGTAATTTTTCACGTTACTCCGCCATCAGCAATTATAGATAATAAGCAATATCTATTAAAAAGTGGTACCTTATTATGTATGTCACCAGGCACTGAAATTACTGTAAAGTCTACGAGGAATAAGTCTCAAGCTAAATATTTGGCTATTAGTGTCAAAGAAGATTTTCTGAAGAATATCTTTCATAAGATAGGTGGCAAGAAAGCAATAAATCCGATTATATATGATAACCAATATAGCTATAAAACTCTAGATTTACTAGAATTTTATATGCAGGAATTTATTTATACAGATTATCCATCACAGATCATGATAGAAAGTATAGAGACTCAAATAATCATCCAATTACTAAGGGATATGGATTTAGACCCTATTGTACATAAAATCAATAAACCTCAAGAGAACTCCTATGTAGAACAGGCTATTAGGTATATAGAAACCTATTATAGTAGCAATATTACTATAAATGAGATCTGTAACACTATATTTGTAAGCCCTTGTCATTTTCAGAGAATATTCAAGAATGCAACAAAAAAAACACCCTATCAATATATAACAGAGCATAGAGTAAAAAAGAGCAAGGAAAAATTAAATGACGAAGATATACCTATATCTGAAATAGCAAGATTATGTGGATTTTTAAGCAGTGGACATTTTGCTACTATCTTTAAGAAGAATGAAGGACAAACTCCTACTGAATATAGAAATTCGTTAAAACTAAGAGTTAATGAGTAAACTTTAGTGGATTTAGAGGAGACTTCTGGTCTCCAGCCATTATATTATTATATGATTGACATTGAATAATAATATTATTATTTGTTATCATATAATCTTGATGAACAAAATAACCACTTGGACACTTGCGTTGATATATTCCGAACCCTTCATATTCCTTTTTTAATACATATTTTAATTCATCATCGTATAAACCTTTTACTTTTATTAATCTTGTCATTTTTTTAACCT